>NZ_QJHD01000008.1:0-132841 GCF_003184505.1 Blautia sp. BCRC 81119
TGTGCAAAACAGAGAAAATAAAAAAACATCTTCCAATCATCATAAGTCCCGAAAAAGAGTTATCCACTTTTCATAATTCCGCTGCCTTCATTTATTCAGGAGTACTTTCAGGCCCCTTTGCAGGGCTTGTGGATAAGTACTCTGAAAAGCCCGAAAAACTAATAGTTTTTTGAGTTTTTCATAGTATTCATCTATTAGTAAAAATGACGAATACCCTGTCTGCCTGATTCGCTTTTTCTTTATCTTTGCGTTACAATAGGAACATCAGGTAAAGGAGAACGGCATCCATGGCAAAAGTATATACAGAAGAAGAACTGAATAATTTCAGCAGGGAAACACTTATGGCAGTCATCCTGTCCATGCAGGATCAGATTCACCAGCTGAATACAAACATGGAGCGCCTGATCGAGCAGATCGCTGACGCAAACAATAAGCGTTACGGCCGTTCTTCCGAAAAACTGGAAACGATCTCCGGACAGCTGGAACTGGAGCTTATATTTAATGAGGCTGAAGCACTTACGGAAACACTGTATGTAGTTGAGCCTGTTGAGGAAGATGTGATACAGCCGCGTCGTAAAAATAAAGGAAAACGGGAGGCAGCTCTAAAAGATCTTCCGATTGAAGTGATCGTCCATACCCTGTCAGAAGAAAAACTCCAGGATGTCTTTGGCACAGATGGATGGAAACAGCTTCCAGACGAGATATATAAAAGGGTACGTGTGCAGCCGGCAGTCTATACTGTTGAAGAACATCATGTGGCAGTCTACGCTGGTAAGGACAACCAGACAATCATAAAAGCGGACCGTCCGAAGAATCTGCTCCGTAACAGCCTGCTCACTCCGTCACTTGCGGCAAGCATCATGAATGCCAAGTACGTAAACGGGCTTCCTCTTTACAGGATCAGCCAGGAATTCCTGCGGAATGACATCCATATCTCCAGACAGGTCATGGTAAACTGGATGATCCAGTGTGCGGACAGGTATCTGGGAATCCTTTATGACCGGCTCCATAAGGAGATGTATCAGTTTCATGTACTTCAGGCTGATGAGACTCCAGTCATGGTCACTAAGGATGGACGGCCGGTAAACAGTAAAAGTTACATGTGGATCTATCGGACCGGAAAGAGTTATGCGGATACTCCGATCATCCTGTATGAATACCAGCGAACCCGAAAAGCGGACCATCCGGAAGAATTCCTGAAGGATTTTAAAGGGATCGTAGTATGCGACGGTTACTCTGCATACAGGAAGCTGGACAGGGAAAATCCAGACATCGTCTTTGCCGGCTGCTGGTCACATGCAAGGCGCAGGTTTGCGGAGGCATTGAAAGCCCTGCCGAAAGCAGCACAGAAAAATGCGAAAGAGACTGTAGCTTACGAAGCAGTCAGCCGGATCGCAGCAATCTATCATCTGGACAACCAGATGGAGGGACAGCCTGCAAAAGTCAGAAAGATGTACCGTCAGGCCAATATCAGACCTCTTGTAGAGGCCTTCTTTGCATGGGCAAAAGAGATCCAGATTAAAAATCAGCTTTCCAGAGGAAAGACTCTGGATGGGATCAACTACTGTATCAATCAGGAAGTTTCTCTGAAAGCCTTTCTGGAAGACGGTGATATTCCTATGGATAACAATGCGACAGAAAGTGCTCTGCGTAGCTTTTGTCTCCATAAGCATACATGGAAGCTGATCGACAGTCTGGATGGCGCAAATGCCAGTGCTATTATCTACAGCATCACAGAAACGGCAAAAGCTAACAATCTGAATCCTTTTCGGTATCTTGAACATGTCCTGACTGTATTGAAGGACCACCAGGATGACAGGGAATATAGTTTTATAAATGATATCCTGCCATGGTCTGAAAAACTTCCAGCAATATGCCGGAGCAAAACAAAAGCAACTAATATTTAAAACCTTGCCGCCGGAAACGGCGGCTTAAAGTTAGAGCAGTACGGATAGTTTACCGTATACGAAAGAAAGGTCAAGGGGTGTAGAAACAAGCATTTTGTCGACCTGCAACAATTACAAGCCTCGTTGGAAAAGCAATGGGGTGTTTTTTAACCGGTTTTTTGGTGGATTCGTTTTGAGAGCAACTTTGAAATCAAATTTTGTTGCTTCGGCAATGAGCTGTTCTATCATAGAAATCTCTCTGTTGAGGTTGTAGAAGGTCTTTTGAATGAGGAAAATACAGGTTTATAGCGTTAGTGTAAACCACTCTTCTGAAGGTTAGCGATGACTTGTAACTAAAATAGCGACAAAATAAATTAAAAACTAAGATCAGTCTCTAAATAATTGATATTCTATGTGAAAGAGCGTATAATATAAGTACAAGAACAGGAGGCGATTATATGCTGGATGTAAATATGATAATTGCAAACAACATTCAGGCTGAACTGAAAAAAGAAAACAAAAAGCAGGTTGATCTGGCAGAAGGAATTGGAGTCTCCAAACAGACAATGAGCAAAATTATGAATGGTGCAAGAGCAATCAATGCGATTGAACTTCATAAGATTTCTGAATATCTGCATGTGTCGATGGATTCTCTGATGAAGATGCCAGAAAAGCCGATGGATACGAATGTGATTCATGCGTTTATGGGGCGTGTTAAAACAGAAGAAGCAAGAAAGGGAATCCGGCTTGCGGATGAACTGTCCGACATGATTCTGTTCCACACTAGGGCATGCGAGAATGGCAAAAAGATGGAGCAGCTCTGGGAGGATAAGTGATGAACAATGTTCTGAAAGATAGCCTTTTTGTAAGCCAAAACAGGAAATTTGATGAAATTCAATCTGTTGTCAGGCAGTTTTCGGCAGAGTATGTCGGTAATTCTATTATCAAAGATAATATTTTTGCTGTTATACAGAACTATGCAAGAAAGAAAGAAATTGCACTGGAACTGCTTCGTTTTCCAATTCATGATGATGAATTATGGGCATTGACTTTTTTGAAGCAGGATACGATTTTTGTGTGCGTAAATACGGCACTTCCACTATGTAAGCAGTTTTTCGCTGCGTCGCATGAATTGTACCATATCTACTGTTATGTAGAAAATGCAGACCAGAGCTATATAAAAAATGGTTCTATGCTGGATTCGGCAACAGGTGATGAAACAGGAAGAACACAGGAGGACTTGGAAGCTAATGCCTTCGCAGGTCTGCTTTTGATGCCGGATCAACTTCTCCATGAGCAAATTCTACTGTATGGAATTGATAAAGATTTGGTTTCGGTAGATTCCGTTTTGATACTTATGGATATGTTTGCTATGCCCTACAAGGCAGTTGTACTGCGCTTGTTTGAAAGTGGAAACATATCCCACCAGCAGGCTGAAAAGCTGCTGGAGATAAGTTCTGCGAATGTAATGAAAAGGGCATCACTGATAGGTAAGGCAAAGCGCTGGCAGCTTGATGGCAGGGGAACAGAATCTTTTGGCACACTCCTTGAGAAAGTTGAGTATAACAGACAGCATGAGTATCTGACAGAATCCAGAGAAAATGACGATGTGGCTTACATTACTCAACTGAAAAAAGAGTACGGTTTGGATTGAGGGGTGTCAAAGCGAAGTGAAAAAATATGCACTGCTAGATACCGATTTCATTTCCAAAACGCACTCTGTTCAAGATGGCGGCGATAATCATTTGATTGACCGGGTCATGGAATTGCCGGAATATGTGTTCTTTTGTCATGCGCAAATCGTAACAGAACTTAATCGGTATAATGCTGATGCGCCAATCTGGTTGAGCGAAAAGATTGGCGCGCAAAAGATAAAAAGCTACACAGATCAAGAAATTCTTGAAAGCCTGTCACATGTACGAGGGCCGCTGGCGTGTGCGACTTATACACAGATGTTAAAATTGGCCTGTGATGTTTTTTCTAAAGATTACTTTTCGGAACATTATCGAGCATTGGAAGATGCTGATTACACGGCGATATCGAGAGAGGATTATTTGAAAGAGCTTGAACGACTCGATATCGAAGTGGGCAAGAAAAATAATCTTGGAGAAATCAAGTCTTTTGTGCTGTTGCAGGTCTTGTCGGTGATGCTTGGGGAGCAGATTTATGTGTTCTGCTCCGATGACCGAAATGCTCGGAATGGCGCTACAAATTTTGAAGATGTTCGATGTATTAGTCTGGTATCGGTATTCTCGCGTTTGAAGGAGGAAGCAAACTGGACGTTTGAAGATGCTGAGCCGTATATTGAATCGCTCATTGCATTTTATCAAGATCATCACCAAACTACTTTCCGAGTAATGGAAGCGTCTGAGGTTAGAAGATTGCAACGGATACCATGCAGACAGGTGTTGCAGGAAATCTTTAACGGAAAATTTATTGAATTGAAAAATGGTATGTTGCGGTACAAGCGGTAAGTGAAAACAGGTTAAAGAATACCAACAATCACATGTCTAGTTGGGAAACCAGCGGAGAAAGTTATTGCAATGATAGAAGCAAAGAGTTCAGTAAAAACAGAAACATCTTAAAAAGTATACAGAGTATATTGCGAAGAAAAATCGCATATGATATAATGCTCGCAGGCAAAAAAGAATTAAAGTGTCTATAACAGAAAAAGCAAAAGCCCTCGAAGTTGCAGCTTCCAGGGCTTTCTTCGTATTTCATTTTTTATTACAGTGGATAAGTAACCACCAGGTAAGAGCTGCGCTGTTTGCAGTACAAAAGATAATTGTTGAGTTTACTACGAAACAGGAATATTCAGTTAGGCTTACGCACAACAGAAAATTTCCATTCAATGCAGAAAGGGGCGGTTTTATGAGGCAGGATACACTGGAGGGCAGAGCAAAAACGAAAAACGGTGTCATTCGATTATGCTTTTCAGTGCTTTGTATTTTATTGGAAGCAGCTTTTATCATTATCGTGATCACAAGGCTGAATGAATATGCGGAGATCGTTAATCTGCTGACTAGAGTCTTTGCAGGAATTCTGGTTCTGGCACTATATGCATCCGATCAGACCTCTTCCATGAAAATGCCGTGGATCATTCTGATACTTGTGTTTCCGATCATGGGAGTAGCGCTGTATCTGTTGATCGGATTAAATGGCGGAACCCGTAAAATGCGAGAACGATATGCGGATATCGACAGAAAGCTTCTGCCGCTTCTGCCGGACAATCGGGAAAAACTGGAAAATATCAAAAACAAAATCCCCAAAGCAGGAAATATCAGTGAGTATATTTGGAAAAATGCAGGTTATCCCGTATACCAGAACACGGATATTGTTTATTATGATGAGGCGGTAAAGGGATTAGAAGCACAGTTATCAGCACTGTCAAAGGCTGAAAAGTTTATTTTTATGGAATACCATGCGATAGAGGATGCAGAGGCCTGGAAAAAGATCCAGAAAGTGCTGGAGGAGCGTGTACAGGCAGGCGTGGAAGTGCGAGTATTTTATGATGATATGGGCTCTATTGGCTTTATTAATACGGATTTTGTAAAAAAGATGGAGCGGGTCGGAATCCACTGCCGGGTATTTAATCCGTTTATGCCGGGTCTGAATGTATTTCTGAACAACCGTGATCATCGAAAAATAACCGTGATCGATGGAAAAGCAGCTTTCACAGGCGGCTATAATCTGGCAAATGAATATTTTAATTACACCAATCCCTACGGACAATGGAAGGATACCGGGATCCGTCTTGAAGGCGATGCAGTTCAGTCGCTTACAGCAACATTCCTTGAAATGTGGAATGCAGCCAATGACAGGAATAATAATGAGGATTTCAGCAAATATTTTATAAGATCAGAATATAAGGCAGCTCAGAACGGATTTGTACAGCCTTATGCAGATAGTCCAATGGATGGTGAACAGGTAGGAGAGGAAGTTTATATCAGCATGGTCAACAAAGCTGAAAAATACTGCTGGTTTATAACGCCATATCTGATCATTACGGATGAAATGACACATGCGCTGTGTCTTGCTGCAAAGAGGGGAGTTGATGTCAGGATCATTACACCGGGAATCCCGGATAAAAAAATGATTTACAGTGTTACACGTTCCTTTTATCATGGACTGGTTAAAAATGGAGTGCGGATCTATGAGTGGACACCTGGCTTCTGTCACGCCAAGATGAGCGTGGCAGATGACTGTATGGCAACCTGCGGAACCATAAATCTGGATTACAGAAGCCTTTATCATCATTTTGAAAACGGATGCTTTATGGCAGACAGTCCGGCTGTGTTATCCATAAGAAATGACCTGGAAAAAACAATGAAGGAATGTCGGGAAGTAACAGAACAATACCGGACAGGACGCAGTGCATATCTTCGTCTGGGACAGCTTTTCATGAGATTGTTTGCAGGATTATTGTAAGGAAGAGGTGTAAATCTATGTGTACAGCAGCAACGTATCAGACAAAGGATTTTTATATGGGAAGAACTCTTGACTATGAGTTTTCCTATGGGGAAGAGGTGACCATAACCCCAAGAAATTATGAGTTCGATTTCCGATATGCAGGAAAAGCAAAAACACATTATGCTTTCATAGGAATGGCGTTTGTAGCAGGAGATTATCCGCTTTATTATGATGCGGCTAATGAAAAGGGACTGGGTATGGCAGGACTTAACTTTGTGGGGAATGCGGCATATGCAGATGAAGCGACAGAGGCAGATAAGGATCTTGTCCAGGTGGCGCAATATGAATTTATTCCATGGATCCTTACCCAGTGTGCTTCGGTGGCTGAAGCAAGGAGGATGCTTTCCAATATGAAGCTTATGGGAACACCCTTCAGTGAACAGCTTCCAACCGCACAGCTTCACTGGATGATCGCAGACAAGGAGGAATGCATCGTTGTAGAATCCATGAAAGACGGAATGCACATCTATGACGATCCTGTTGGCGTACTTACAAATAATCCTCCATTCCCCGGTCAGATGTTTGCGCTTAACAATTATGCGGGTGTATCCAGAAAGCAGCCGGAAAGTACATTTGCAGGAGTGCTCGAGCTGGATCCATACAGCAGAGGAATGGGCGGAATGGGAATTCCGGGAGATCTTTCAAGCCAGTCAAGATTTGTAAAGGTTGCATTTACAAAATTAAACGCAATATCCGGAGATGGGGAAAACGAAAGTGTCAGCCAGTTTTTCCATATTTTAGGCTCTGTTGATCAGCAGCGGGGATGCTGTGAGGTATCAGAGGGCGCATATGAGATCACGATCTATACTTCATGCTGCAACACGACAAAGGGAATCTATTATTATACCACATATGATAATCACCAGATAACCGCAGTAGATATGTATGCGGAAAACCTTGATTCAGACAAGCTGATCCGTTATCCGATCATATTAAACGGTGAGATCCGATGGCATAATAAATAAGAACAGGATTTTTACAGAAGATAATGAAGTAGGAAGATGGAAAATTATTTAATAGTATTCAGCTGCTTAACCGGTAATACAAAAAAGCTGCCAGTTAGCCGATCGTAGTGTATACAGAGATTTGACTTTACAGCAGAGAAAAATATCAAGTATAATACTATAGCATTATTAAAAATCCCTTCCGGGAAAACAGAAAAACCACAATGATAAAGGAATATAACAAATGAGTATTTTAAATGTAGAACACCTGACCCACGGGTTTGGAGACAGAGCGATTTTCGAAGATGTATCTTTCCGGCTTCTTAAGGGAGAACACATCGGACTTGTAGGCGCTAATGGCGAAGGAAAGTCCACATTTATGAGTATTGTGACCGGAAAACTGATGCCGGATGAGGGCAAGGTAGAGTGGGCAAAAAATGTCCACGCAGGCTATCTGGATCAGCATGCAGTTCTGGAAAAGGGGATGACCATCGGCCAGGTGCTGAAATCCGCTTTTGATCCTCTTCTCAAAAAAGAAGAACGGATGAACGAGATCTGCGACAAGCTGGGAACTGCAGATCCTGACGAGATGGATGGTCTGATGGAAGAGCTTGGAACGATCCAGGACGAACTGACACTTCACGATTTTTATGCGATCGATGCCAAAGTGGAGGAGGTTGCCAGAGCTCTGGGCCTTCTGGATCTTGGGCTTGACCGTGATGTTACGGATCTAAGCGGCGGACAGAGAACCAAGGTACTTCTTGCGAAGCTTCTTCTCGAGAAGCCAGATATCCTGCTTCTGGATGAGCCTACCAACTATCTGGATGAGGAGCATATTGCATGGCTGAAAAGATATCTTCTGGATTATGAGAATGCCTTTATCCTTATTTCCCACGATATTCCCTTCCTGAATTCTGTAGTTAACATTATCTATCATATGGAAAATCAGGAACTGAACCGTTATGTAGGAGATTACGATCATTTCCAGGAGGTCTATGCGGTCAAGAAGGCACAGCTGGAGGCTGCTTACCGCAAACAGCAGCAGGAGATCAGTGAGCTGAAGGATTTCGTAGCAAGGAATAAGGCCCGTGTTTCCACAAGAAACATGGCTATGTCCCGCCAGAAAAAGCTGGACAAGATGGATGTGATCGAGCTGGCAGCAGAGAAGCCGAAGCCGGAGTTCAAATTCCGTTATGGACGAACACCAGGAAAGATGCTTTTTGAGACCCATGATCTTGTGATCGGTTATGATGAGCCGCTTTCCAAGCCACTGAATTTTACGATGGAGCGGGGACAGAAGATCGCACTGGTGGGAACCAATGGAATAGGAAAAACAACACTTCTTCGAAGCCTTCTCGGACTGATCAAGCCTCTTTCCGGAAGTGTGGAGCAGGGCGAGAACCTTGAGATCGGATATTTTGAGCAGGAAGTTAAAGGTGAGAATCGAACTACCTGTATCGAAGAGCTCTGGCAGGAATTTCCGTCATTTTCCCAGTATGAAGTGCGTTCCGCACTGGCAAAATGCGGGCTGACGACCAAGCATATTGAGAGCCAGGTACGAGTTTTAAGCGGTGGTGAGCAGGCAAAAGTGCGTCTTTGCAAGCTGGTGAACCGTGACACCAATATTCTTCTTCTGGACGAGCCTACCAATCATCTGGATGTAGATGCAAAAGACGAGCTGAAAAAAGCTCTCCGGGAATACCGCGGAAGTATCCTTCTCATCTGCCATGAACCGGAATTTTATCAGGATGTGGTAAATGAAGTCTGGGATATGAGCAAGTGGACAACCAAGATATTCTGATAATGGATATAGATATATGGCAGAAAAGACCGATATAATTCAAAAAGTACAATAAATGGGACATAAAGATGACAGCATAAGGGCAGCAGAGTCTGCCAGACAGAATACAGAGGACAAATAAATGGAAGAAACACAATTGAAAAAATTCAGTATCGTTATGGAGGGCGGCGGTATGCGAGGCTTGTATACAGCCGGCGTGATCGATGTTCTGATGGAAAATGAGATTTATGCAGACAGTGCGGTGGGCGTATCGGCTGGAGCTGTTTTTGGATGCAATTATAAGTCCAGGCAGATCGGAAGAGTTCTTCGCTATAACAAAAAGTACTGCAAGGATAAAAGACTTGCAAGCATCCGGAACTGGATCACCACAGGAGATGTATACAGCCGGGAATTCGGATATTATGAACTGCCCTGGAAGCTGGATATTTTTGACCGTCAGACCTACGCAGAAAATCCCATGAAATTTACAGTGGTGTGTACGGACCTGGATACAGGAAAACCGGTGTATCATGAATGTCCCAACGGAGATGTGGAGGATATTGAATGGATGCGTGCGTCTGCATCGATCCCGGTAGCCTCCCGACCGGTGAAGCTTGAGGGAAAGAGACTTCTGGATGGTGGTGTGTCTGATCCGATCCCGGTTAAATGGATGCTTTCCCGGGGATACGAAAAAAACGTAGTGGTGCTTACCAGAGATGTGAAGTACCGAAAAAAAGCAAACCCGAAGATGCAGCTTTTTCTGAAAGCAGTATTACATAAATATCCGGCTTTTCTGAAGGATCTGGAGGAACGGCATATTCATTATAATGAAACACTGGAGGAACTGTCTGCTCTGGAAAAAGAGGGTCGCATTCATATCATCCGTCCGAGCAGTCCCATCCAGGCGGCGATGATCGAGCGTGATGAGAGCAATCTGGAGCGGATTTACCAGACAGGAAGAGCAGATATGAAAAAGGATCTGGAGAAGCTGAAAGCCTACCTGGATTCCTGAATCACAGACCGAAACAAAATTCGACTTATACCCCTTTCTATGTTATGATATTGAATATCATTACAACAGAAAGGGGTATTTTCAATGGGAGAAAAACCTCAGAATATAAAACACAGACATATAAGCCTGGGCGTGCTTGCCCATGTGGATGCAGGAAAGACGACATTATCGGAAGGCCTGCTTTTTAAATGCGGAAGGATCCGGAAGATCGGAAGAGTCGATCACAAGGATGCGTATCTGGATACCTATGAGCTTGAGAGGGAGAGAGGAATCACCATTTTTTCAAAGCAGGCAGTTTTTTCCATGGGGGATATGGAAGTGACACTTCTGGATACACCGGGGCATGTGGATTTTTCTGCTGAGATGGAGCGTACCCTGCAGGTGCTGGATTATGCGATCCTGGTGATCAATGGCGCAGATGGTGTGCAAGGGCATACACAGACATTGTGGAGACTGCTGACACAGTATAAGATCCCAACATTTCTTTTCGTAAATAAAATGGACCAGGAAGGAACAGACAGGGAAAGACTTCTTGAGGAGCTGAAGAAGAAATTAAGCGGATGCTGTGTGGATTTTAGTGGAGAACTGGAATGCTCCGGTGCAGAAGCAGCAGGGAAAAAGGAGAATCCTGTGGATAACTCCGGGAAATCTCCGTCAGCTGAAGGAATGCAGCTGAAAGACAACGCCAGCGAAGCAGAAAAAGAGAATATATCCGGAACGCAGGGCGCTTCTGATAAAATAAATGGAACGGATGATTTTCTGGAAAATATCGCCATGTGTGAGGAGAAACTTCTGGAAAGCTTCCTGGAAACAGGAACGATCGCAAAAAAGGACGTGGCAGAGCTGATCCTGGAGCGAAAGCTTTTTCCATGCTTTTTTGGATCTGCCCTGAAGATGGAAGGCGTAGATGCTTTTATCCATGGAATGGAGACCTACATGGCAGTACCGTCCTATCCCGCAGAATTCGGAGCCAGGATCTTTAAGATCGCCAGAGATGAGCAGGGAAACCGCCTCACTTATATGAAGATCACCGGCGGCAGCCTGAAGGTTAAGGAGACGCTGACTAATGCAGGAAGAAATGGTATTCCGGCAGAGGAGATCTGGGAGGAAAAGGCAGATCAGATCCGTATCTATTCCGGTGCAAAATTTGAAATGCTCAAAGAGGCAGAGGCAGGAACCGTCTGTGCAGTTACAGGTCTTACCGAAACATATCCGGGAGAGGGACTTGGCATTGAGGCGGATTCTGCCATGCCGGTGCTGGAACCGGTACTGAATTATCAGATCATCCTTCCGGAGGGCTGTGACGCCCACAGGATGCTGAAAAGTCTGAAGGAGCTGGAGGAGGAAGAACCGCAGCTTCATATCATGTGGGATGAGCAGCTGGGAGAGATCCACGCCATGCTGATGGGCGAGGTACAGATCGAGATCCTGAAGCATCTGATCTGGGAGCGCTTTCATGTGGCAGTAGAATTTGGGACCGGTAATATCGTATACAAAGAAACCATTGCCGCACCGGTGGAAGGCGTGGGACATTTTGAACCGCTTCGTCATTATGCAGAGGTGCATCTTCTTCTGGAACCGGGAGAGAGAGGAAGCGGACTGCAGTTTTTTACTGCGGCAAATGAAGATCAGCTGGATCGGAACTGGCAGCGGCTGATCCTGACACATCTGGAGGAAAAAGAGCATATGGGAGTCCTTACCGGATCACCCATCACCGATATGCAGATCACACTTCTCACCGGGCGGGCACATCAGAAGCATACGGAAGGTGGAGATTTCCGGCAGGCGACCTACCGTGCTGTGCGCCAGGGCCTCAAGAAAGCAGAGACAGTTCTTCTGGAACCCTATTACAGCTTCCGACTTGAGGTTCCGGCAGAAAATGTAGGACGTGCCATGACGGATATCCAGAGGATGCAGGGAACCTTTCAGGGGCCGGAAACCCAGGGAGAGCTGTCGGTGATCAAAGGAAGTGCGCCGGTGGCAAAAATGAGAGATTATCAGAGCCAGGTAGTTTCCTACACAAGAGGCAGAGGTCATCTGACCTGTACTCTGAATGGCTATGAACCCTGTCAGGATCAGGAGCAGATCGCAGAGGAGATCGGATATGATTCCGAGAGAGATCTTGAGAATCCTACAGGCTCTGTATTCTGTGCCCATGGAGCAGGCTTCGTGGTTCCCTGGTATGAGGTAGAAGAATATATGCATTTGGAAGGAGCTCAGCTTCCGGACAGTAATGATGCCTATGAGGATTCCGACAACAGCTTTGCAGGAGTGCGTTCAGTTCAGGGAACAGCCAAAAACAGTCCGGATCACAGAACAGCCAATGCCGGCCGTGGAAAATATACCTCCATGTATGGAAGCTACGAAGAGGAAAAAGAACTGAAGGCAATCTTTGAGAAAACCTTTGGTCCGGTGAGCTCAAAGAGATACAGCAGTAACAGCCGAAGCTTCGGAAATCCGGAAAGCGGAAGCAGCTTTTCCGGGAAGGGAGGCAAAGGTGCAGCAGATTCCGGCCTTCCGGCAAAATCCGGTCACGGCGCCTGGAGAAACAGCAGTCCGGCCATCCACAGAGAGGACTATCTGCTGGTGGACGGCTGCAATATCATATTTGCCTGGGAGGATTTAAGAGATCTGGCACAGGCAGACTTTCATGCGGCACAGTCCCGGTTAATGGACATACTAAGTGATTATCAGGGGATCAAGGGCTGCATCCTGATCCTGGTATTTGATGCCTACCGTGTGGAGGGCCATCCGGAGGAAACCTTCCAGTATCATAACATTCATGTTGTCTATACAAAAGAAGCGGAAACGGCAGATCAGTATATTGAACGCACTGTCCATAAAATCGGACGGAAGCATAACGTGACAGTTGCCACATCAGACGGACTGGAGCAGATCATCATTATGGGACAGGGAGCTGCCAGGATCTCAGCGCGCGGATTCAAAGATGAGATCGCTTCCGCAAAACAGCAGATGAGAGAAGAATGGCAGGAGCGCAGGGACAACAGCAAAACCTATCTCTTTGACAGTATGACACCGGAACTGAAATCTCATATGGAAGACATCCGTCTGGGAAGAAAGAAAAAAGAAGAATTATAACAAAAAATATATGCCCTCATTGTGGGCATATTTCACAAAAATAAAAAAAATTTTTGAATTCTTTTGCAAATAAATGGGAAAAGTAGTAAAATAAGGATAGAATCCTCAGTGAGAAGCTCCTTGTCTGGATATATAACCTGGCAGGGAGCTTTCATTAGAGCACAATAAGCGCCAGGATAACAAAAGAAAAGTAAAAAAATGAAAGGAAGTGGAAAAATGTTTGAAACAGGCGAATATGTTGTGTATGGTCGTACCGGCATCTGCCAGGTAACAGGAGTTACCACAATGAGGGTGGATGGTTCCTCCGGCGAGAAGCTTTATTATGTACTGAGGCCCGGAGGAGAAACAGATGGGAAGATATTTACACCGGTGGAAGGTGGAAAGCAGGTGCTTCGCGGAATCATTACGAGGGAAGAAGCGGAGAGGCTTATCGATGAGATCCCATCCATTGAGACACTGAGTATTGAGAATGAGAAATTCCGGGAGGATAGCTACAAGAAATGCATCCGTACCTGTGAATGCAGAGATCTTCTTCGGATCATCAAGACGATCTACGTCAGAAAACAGGCCAGATTATCTCATGGCAAAAAAACAACCGCTACAGACGAGCGGTATCTGAAGCTTGCAGAGGATCATCTCTATTCTGAATTTTCCATGTTACTGGATATCCCCAAAGAACATATGGCAGATTATATTGAACAGCGAGTACACCAGCAGGAGGAAGCCGAAGAACAGGTATGCGCTGTTTGACAAAGCAGAGCGTATCTGCTATGGTATTTCCGGTAACCTTCCAGAAATCCTGTATCTGTGACAGAAGCTTCACAGGAAGTGGAGAACAGATCCAGGATCAGTCTGAATGTTATAAAGAAAAGGAGATGCCAGAGAAATGAGAGAACAGCTTACCCGCAAGGATGTTGAAAAAATAGAGCAGGAGATCGAACACCGTAAACTGGTAGTACGTAAGGAAGCCATTGAGGCGGTCAAGGAGGCACGTGCCCAGGGAGACTTAAGTGAGAACTTTGAGTATTATGCAGCCAAGAAGCATAAGAATCAGAACGAGAGCCGCATCCGTTATCTGGAGAGGATGCTGAAGACGGCATCCATTGTATCCGATGCTTCCAGATCTGACGAAGTGGGAATGGACGATATCGTGGAAGTTCTTTTTGAAGAAGATAATGAGGTGGAGAAGTACAAGCTGGTTACTTCCATCCGCGGAAATTCCATGGAAAACCGTATCAGTATTGAATCGCCTATCGGCAAGGCACTGCGCGGTCATCGTGTAGGAGACCGGGTGGAAGTAAAGGTCAATGATGATTATAGCTATTACCTTGTAATAAAATCCATCGACAAGACCGGATCTGAGGATGAGGAGATCCGCGGATTCTGATCACAGATCGCAGGGCAGCTCTGCTCATGAGCATGCAGCTCAGCGGAATGAGAATATCCGCAGCACAAAACACATCATAAGGATAAAAATCACTGTACGATATATAGGACAGAGAGATCCTGACGGGAAATCGGTTTCCCGTAACAGGATCCTCTGTTTTATTTTTTTACACAGATTTTACATTCCAGTGGGGAAAATTTTACAATAGGCCGCTATTATGAAAATCGTTGAAATGAGAAAAAAGGAAATCAAACATATCAAAAAGAGAAAGTGAAGGAGAGTATTATGGACTTTTTCAGCGTACTGGCATTGCTTGGCGGCCTTGCTATTTTCCTTTATGGAATGAACTTAATGGGAGACGGGCTTGCGAAGGTTGCAGGCGGAAAGCTTGAGCGGATCCTGGAGACACTTACCTCCAATCCCATCAGAGCCGTTCTTCTTGGAATGGGTGTGACTGCAGTGATCCAGTCATCCTCGGCAACTACCGTTATGGTTGTTGGTTTTGTAAACTCGGGAATCATGAAGCTGTCCCAGGTTGTGGGGATCATCATGGGTGCCAATATCGGTACTACCGTAACCTCATGGATCTTAAGTCTTACAGGTATCCAGAGTGATAACTTTATTATCCGGCTTTTTAAGCCGACGTCATTTTCACCGATACTGGCACTGATCGGCGTGGTTCTGATCATGTTTACAAAAAGCCAGAAGAAAAAGGACGTGGGAGCGATCTTTGTAGGCTTTGCGATCCTGATGTATGGAATGAATGCCATGAGCGGAGCTGTGGAACCTCTTGCAGAGGTACCGGAGTTTACTGGAATGCTGGTGAAATTCTCCAATCCGATCCTTGGAGTTGTGGCCGGAGCAGTGCTGACAGCGATCATCCAGTCGTCCTCCGCATCGGTTGGTATCCTCCAGGCACTGTGCCTTACCGGAATGGTACCGTTCAGTGCAGCACTTCCTATTATCATGGGACAGAATATCGGTACCTGTATCACTGCGATCCTTTCAGCCATCGGAGCCAGCAAAAACGCAAAACGTGCGGCTATGGTCCATCTGTATTTCAATCTGATCGGAACCATGCTGTTCATGGCAGTATTTTATGCGATAAATGCAGCAGTACATTTTTCATTTATGGCACAGGCAGCGACTCCGGCCGGGATCGCGATCCTGCACAGTGCCTTCAATATCACGGCAACTCTTGTCCTTCTTCCGTTTGGAAAGGCTCTGGAGAAGCTTGCCTGTCTTACTATTCGCGACAGGAAGGAAGAGGAGGAGAAGGTGGCAGCAGATCCGGATTTCATGATCCTGGAAAGCCGTTTTCTGGAGAAACCTGCATTTGCAGTTGAGCAGAGCAGGAATGCAGCGAAAAAAATGGCAGAGGATTCTCACAGAACTCTGTTTACCGCCCTGGACCTTCTGAAGAATTTCAGCGCAGAAGGAAAGACTCTGGTGGAAGAAGCAGAGAAAAAGGTAGACCGTTATGAGGATGAACTTGGAACCTATCTTGTAAAACTGAACCAGAAGGATCTTTCCGTTCATGACAGTCACAGTGTTTCCATCATGCTCCACTGTATCGGTGATTTCGAGAGGATTTCCGATCACGGTGTGAACATCATGGAATCCGCACAGGAGCTTTATAAAAAAGGCCTGAAGTTTTCGGATAAGGCGCTGGAAGAGTTACGTGTCATGGAGCATGCGGTGGAAGACATTGTAGATATTGCTTACAAAGTTTACGAAAATCAGGATGTGCAGCTTGCGAGAGAGATTGAGCCACTGGAGGAAGTGATCGATGAACTCAGCAAGGAACTGAAGTACCGGCATATCCAGAGACTTCGCGCCGGAGAATGTACCATTGAAATGGGATTCATCCTGTCCGATGTGACTACCAGCCTGGAGCGTGTGGCAGATCACTGTTCCAATATCGGTGTTTGTGTGACACAGGTTCATGAAGATGCTTTTGATACACATCAGCACCTGAAGCAGATCAAACATGGGCCGGACGAAACCTTCTACCGTGCGCTGGAGGTGATCCGGAATCAGTATCAGCTTCCGGAAATAAAGGATGAGCAGGCGGCAGCCCAGATGGCAGCGGCAGGCAGCCAATAAAAAGATATCGAAATGCTATGCCCTGGTTATCTGTATCAGCAGACGGCCAGGGCTTGTGCAGTAAAAAGAAAGCAGTTATACTGAAGGCATGGAACAAAAAAGACCAGACGATTATGAAGTGCCAACGGCAAAAAACGAACAGAGAGGATATAGAATGATCTACTGTGTGGAAGATGAGAGAAATATCAGAGAGCTTCTTGTCTATACCCTGGAGACAACAGGCTTTGAGGCAGAAGGTTTTGAAACCGGGGCAGAACTTGACACAGCCATGAAAAAAAATATGCCGGAACTGATCCTGCTGGATATCATGCTCCCGGGTGAAGATGGGTATAATATTTTGAAACGACTGAAAAGTGACACCAGGACCCGGGATATCCCGGTGATCATGGTCACAGCCAAAGAAGCGGAGTTTGACAAGGTAAAAGGTCTGGAGGGCGGCGCAGATGATTACATCACCAAGCCCTTCGGGATGATGGAATTTGTAGCCAGGGTCAAAGCGGTCCTTCGGCGCTGCGCAAGGCAGAGCGAAGAGAGGGAACTGCACTGTAAGGGTCTTCGTGTCAATGTGTCCCGTCACGAAGTCAGCTATCAGGGTGAGGTGAAGGAGCTGACCAGAAAGGAATTCGAGCTTCTGGAATATCTTATGGAGAACAAAGGACTGGTCATGTCCAGAAACCAGATCCTGTGCCATGTGTGGGGCTATGATTTTGACGGAGAAACAAGGACTGTAGATGTTCATGTACGGACTCTCCGACAAAAGCTGGGGGAAGCCGGAAATCTGATCGAGACAGTGCGTGGCGTGGGATACCGGATCGGAGATCATGTATGAAAAAGAAAATTCTGCATCATACAAGCATTATGATCATTTTTGCTGTTCTTGTCACGTTTCTGGCAGCAAGTGTGATCACCTACAATAAATTAAACACATACATGCAGCGTGGAGTCCGTGAGGAAGCGCAGTATATCTGCCTTGCCATGGATGAGTATGGAGATTCCTTTCTCACAAAAAAGCTTCGGACAGTATCATCAAGTCGTGTGACTCTCATCCGTAAAGACGGAACCGTTCTCTACGATTCTGAGACCTCTCCGAAAAAACTGGCAAATCACAGTGATCGTCCGGAATTTATACAGGCAGAAAAAAATGGAAAAAGCGAAAGCATCCGTTATTCAGAAACCTTTGCAAAAAAGACCTTTTATTATGCGGTGAAGCTGGATGACGGAAACGTGCTCCGTGTAGGAAAAACCGTAGACTCCATATATTCCACATGGATCTCAAGTCTTGCTGTGCTGGGACTTCTGATGCTCCTGGTACTGATCCTGGAGTTTGTTTTTGCACAGAGACAGACCAGAGAGCTGATCCGTCCGGTCAACGAGCTGGATCTGGAGCATCCGCTGAACAATGTGTGCTATGAGGAACTGCGTCCCCTTCTTGTGCGGGTGGATGAACAGAACCGACAGATCCGGCAGCAGGTAAAAGAACTGAAGGAGGCAGAGGAGATCCGGAAGGAATTCTCTGCAAATGTTTCCCATGAGCTGAAGACCCCGCTGATGTCCATTTCCGGTTATGCGGAGCTTATGATGAACGGCATGGTTCCGGCAGATCATATACAGGAATTTTCCGGAAGGATCTACCATGAATCAATAAGACTTTCCAATCTGGTAGCGGATATCATCCAGCTTTCCAGACTGGATGAAAGCAACAGTGAGGTTCCTTTTGAAGAGGTGGATCTTTATGAGCTTGCGGAAGACGTAAGAAATAATCTCAGACATCCTGCCGGAAAGAAAAATATTTCCCTTGAGCTTGCCGGAAGTGCAGAGAAGATCCAGGGCGTCCGCCATGTACTCTATGAGATGCTTTTTAATATTGCAGACAATGCAGTTCGCTATACAGAACAGAATGGTCATGTACGGATCATGGTAGGCAACCGGAAAGGGCATCCGTTCTACTGTGTGGCAGATGACGGGATCGGAATCCCGAAAAGTGAACAGGGAAGGATCTTTGAGCGCTTTTACCGGGTAGACAAAAGCCATTCCAGACAGACCGGCGGAACAGGTCTGGGGCTTTCCATTGTGAAGCATGGAGCAACGCTTCATCATGCACAGATCAATGTGGAAAGTGAACAGGGAGTTGGAACCAGGATGGAGATCGTTTTCCCGGAGAATACTTCTGACCGAAAATAAACTGAAAATAATCAGTAGGATTTCACGGTGAAGTGTAGTATAATAAAAAAAGGTTCAAAGGCCGGTCGGATGAGAATCTGACCGGCTTAAACTATGTATGGGAAAAAATCCCTGTATTTCTAAAAATCAGGAGGAACAAAATTATGAAAGAGCCGGTTCTGGTAGTAATGGCAGCAGGAATGGGAAGCCGCTACGGCGGACTGAAACAGATCGATCCTGTAGATCAGGAAGGTCATATCATCATGGATTTTTCCATTTATGATGCCGTACGTGCAGGCTTTAAGAAAGTGATATTCATCATAAAAAAAGAGAATGAACAGGATTTCCGCGATGCCATCGGCGACCGCTTAAGTGACAAGGTGGAGATCGTTTATGTGCATCAGGATCTCAACAACATCCCGGAAGGCTTCCAGGTTCCGGAAGGCCGTGTGAAGCCATGGGGAACCGGACATGCGGTATTAAGCTGTGCCGGAGAGATCGACGGACCGTTTGTAGTGATCAATGCAGATGATTATTATGGAACCCATGCCTTTAAGATGGCGTATGATTTCCTGATCCAGGCCCAGGAGGACACCGTACCTGCCCAGTATATGATGGTAGGCTACCGTCTTGAGAATACCCTGACAGACAACGGCTACGTTTCCAGAGGTGTCTGTGAGACAGATGAAAATGGATATCTTGCAGATATCAATGAGCGAACACACATTGAGAAACGTGACGGCGGAGCCGCCTACACAGAGGACGATGGAAAAACCTGGACAAGTCTCCCGGGAGAGACTCCGGTGTCCATGAACATGTGGGGATTCACCGGCGGATTTATGAAAGAGCTGGTAAAACGTTTCCCGGTATTCCTTGAAAAGAGCATTCCGAAAAATCCTCTGAAATGCGAATATTTCCTTCCGTTTGTAGTTGACGAGCTCCTCCAGGAAAAAAAGGCAGCAGTCAGGGTCCTTACCACACAGGATAAATGGTACGGAGTGACCTATAAAGAGGACAAACCGGTAGTGGTAGCTGCGATCCAGAATCTGAAGGATCAGGGACTTTATCCGCAGGGACTCTGGGATTAGGTAGTAAACCTGGTTTTCTGCTATTGTGGAAACAAAGGAACAGTGCTAAAATAAACAGGAACAGTTAGATCCAATAGAGGAGGAGAAAAACTATGGCAATTTTAGTAACAGGTGGAGCAGGATACATTGGAAGTCATACCGTTGTAGAGCTGCAGAGCGCAGGATATGATGTTGTAGTAGTTGACAATTTATGCAATTCCAGTGAGAAGGCTCTGGACAGAGTATCCAAGATCACAGGCAAACCGGTGAAATTCTATAAAGCAGATATCCTGGACCGCGAAGCATTAAATGAAGTTTTTGACAAAGAAGAGATCGACTCCTGTATTCATTTTGCAGGACTGAAAGCAGTTGGTGAATCTGTTGCCAAGCCGTGGGAGTATTATGAGAACAATATCGCAGGAACCCTTACTCTTGTAGACGTGATGAGAAAACATAATGTTAAAAATATTATTTTCTCTTCCTCAGCAACCGTATACGGAGATCCGGCAATGATCCCGATCACCGAGGAGTGCCCGAAGGGACAGTGTACCAACCCATATGGCTGGACCAAATCCATGCTGGAGCAGATCCTTACAGACATCCAGAAGGCAGACCCGGAGTGGAACGTAGTTCTTCTTCGTTACTTCAACCCGATCGGTGCTCATAAGAGCGGAACCATCGGTGAGAATCCAAATGGTATCCCGAACAACCTGATGCCATATATCACACAGGTAGCAGTAGGCAAGCTGAAAGAGCTTGGCGTATTCGGAAACGATTACGATACACCGGATGGAACAGGTGTCCGTGACTACATCCACGTAGTAGACCTTGCCAAGGGCCATGTAAAAGCCCTTAAGAAGCTGGAAGACAATTCCGGATTAAGCATCTACAACCTTGGAACCGGAAAAGGCTACAGTGTTCTTGATATTGTTAAGAACTTTGAGGCAGCTACCGGCGTTAAGATCCCATATGTGATCAAACCACGCCGCCCAGGCGACATCGCAACCTGCTACTCCGATGCAACCAAAGCTGAGAAAGAGCTTGGCTGGAAGGCAGAGAACGGAATCCGCGAGATGTGTGCAGACTCCTGGAGATGGCAGAGCCAGAACCCTAATGGATATGAGGCTTAAGGAACAGAAAGCTTAATTACATAAAAACATAAAAGCGATATAAAACACGGCAGACAGCCCCGAAGGGGTGTCTGCCGTGTTGCTTTTTTGAGGGTAAAAAAGTCGCTTATCATTTCCATAAGCGACAAACAGGCCGGAAACCCGTATAAATGAGGACTTCCGGCCTGCTTTGACCATAATTCTGACTGCTAATAGTTCAGCTTTTCCATGCACTTCTGCTTTTGTTTTATGCTGCTGTGCACATAAATATCCATGGTGATCTTGACGGACGAATGTCCCAGAATTTCAGAAAGTGTCTTGCTGTCAAATCCCATTTCCGTACAACGGGTGGCAAAAGCATGCCGGAGAGAATGAATGTTGATACTGGGGATTTCACATTGCTGAAGGAGCTTCTGGAATTTACGCTGTATATTTCTGGGCTCCATACATTTACGATTCGTACCCGTCAGCAGGTATGAATCAGGTTCAGCAGCAATCCGCTTCATTTTTTTCAATAAAAAATCAGGGATTGGAATATCCCTGATGGATGAGACTGATTTAGGAGGATCTATCATTAAAACGGTTTTGGGTTCGTCATCAGATTCACCAGAATAATCAAGATTTTTTATCCGTGAGATCGTTCGCCTTATATGTAGCAGCTTTTTATCAAAATCAATATCTTCCCACCGGATACCGCTGAGCTCGCCAACGCGGATCCCTGTATAAATACATAGCAGGATGCCGATGGGAAATTCTGAGTCCTCAGCAGAGAGAACTGTGATCAGCTTTGTGAGATGTTCATGAGAAATAAGCTGAAAAGGACTGGTATTTATTTTGGGATACCGAAATTCAAGCTGTGAAAGATTCAAATACCCCTGTTTTTCACCATAGCGTAAAATACTGTGGAACAGGATCAGAAGATTTTTGATGGTACGTGGCGAAAGCCCCTGCTGTTTCAGCTTTTCAGAGAAGGTATATACAGAAGCAGAAGAGATGTATCTCAGCGGCGTATCACCAAATTCCGGAAGGATATGTGTATCAAGAAGTGTTTCGTAGCAGGCATAGGTGCTGAGCTTTACAGCATAACGCATGGATAACATCCATTCTTCACTGAGGTTTCGAAATACATAACACTTTCCCGGAGAGTTTTGAAGATTATTCTGACATAAAACAGCCAGCTTTTTCTTTTTTACAGCCTCGTATGTACGACCATACAGATATCCGTACTGGATACGTCCATTCTGGTCACGACATTTTTCATAGCGTGCTTCCCATCGGCCATCTTTTCTTTTTCTGATATTTTCCCCTTTTCTAGGCATAATCGTAGTCTCCTTTTCGCACTATTATAGCAAAAGTCTGACCATTTTTGTGACCACTAATAAGCGAAAAAAAGGAAAATTTGTCGTATATAAAAAAAATCAACCGAAAAAACCTGCATTTTTGGTCGAAAGTGGTGCATTTTTCGTATCTTGGCAGTGACAGTGTGCAATGCTATCATTGATTAAGATTCAAAAACTATGCAATTTGAGAGAAAATCACCTGTCGCTTATGGAAATGATAAGTGACAAAAATAATAATTTAGATAAGTTATATTATAATGATTTTTCTTTGCAAAAAACGGAGAACCAAAATGAAAGAACCGGAAACCGGCAAAAAAGAAAACACCGGAAAAAGCGGCTACAGCATCACAACCTGGCGACTGCATCTCTGGTGCAGACATCCGGAATGGCTGCGGACCACACAGGAATTTTATAACCGGATCGCTGAATTTTATTACAACCTGCTTCTGGATCATACGGATCTCTGGGAAATGGGAAGCCAGCAGACTTTACGCGAGCTGGAGATCATGAGCATTCCGGGACGAGGCGGACGCATACCATCAGATCCCCTCCCCTGGCAAAAGGTTCCACTGTATTTTCGAAGAGCAGCAGCCAATGAAGGAATTGCTTCAGCCAAAAGCTATATCAGCCATTTTGTCCAGGATGAGAAGATTGGCAGAGCAGAGAAACTAAATGCAGCAGTTACTTATTACAAAGGAATGTATCAGGATTTTTCCGCTAAAAAGATCACGTTGCGTGTCTGGACAGGAGACACATGGACCTGGATGCATTGCCGGCTGTCAGGCAGAGACTTTCCGGAAAACGCCAGACTCATGTCCCCATCCGTAGTTTTTGAATACAAATATGACATGCTGCATGTTCCAGTACGTCAGAACAATGAAAATACAGCAACCGTACGTCAGAGGATGCAGGCAGGATGCAGGATACTCTGTATTCAGTTTACAAACAGTGATGCCTTTGCGGTAGGCGTTGTTCTGGACGGAACCGGTCAGGAGATTGCAGTGAAGTTCTGGAAAGGCGGAAAGGAATACAGCCACCATTGCAGAAAGCTTCTGGAAAAGATCCAGAAGTCCCAGGAAGCAACCGGAGGCAGACAGACAGGCAGAGTTGATCAGAAATACTGGATGCATCTGAAACATCTTTCTGAACACTATGGACACCAGGTCACAAGCCAGATCTTACGTTTTGCCGTAGAGCAGGACGTTTCTGTGATCGTACTTCCACGTTATAACCAGGAATATTCCAGAAACGTCATGAAAGGCTCAGGAAACTGGGGCCCGCTCCACTTAAGCACCAGGATCCGCCAGTACCTGGACTACAAAGCCTGGAAAAACGGAATCATTGTTATCGAAGTCCACGCCACCGGCATCAGCAAAATTTGTGCAAAGTGTGGTGCAGAAATCATTCGGACTGACACCAGAACAGAACTATGCTGCTGTGCCAACGGACACCAGACGAATCGGTATCTGAATGCTGTGAGAAATCTCGGGAAAAAGTGCCTGACACAGTTTGGACGCAGAGCATGAAGGGAAGAACAAAGGAAACAGAATATCAGTATGAAAAGCGAGCAGGTGGATTGACCTTATGGCATGTCAGAAAACAGATGTCATAAAGTCAGTGCATCGGCTTTGCCGTGCTGACAAAAAGAAAGCGAAAGCAAAACACGGTGTATATCAGTGATAAACACCGTCGGGTTGAATACCGCCTGTCGTGTGTGCGCCTGAAGAAGGGATGGGCACGGCGAAGAATGTGCCGGCTTTTGAGTTGGGGAGTGTATTCGAAGTTATGAAAAATAAAAACTTGCATATGGAGGATGAATAGAAAAAAGAGAGAAAGCATGTAAGGAAATATTGAAATGACGAAGAATACGCCTACAGTAAAAATTATAGTAGCAACACATAAAAAATATGAAATGCCTCAAGATGCAATGTATCTTCCACTGCATGTTGGTGCAGAGGGAAAAACAGATCAGAATGGAAATCCGCTGGATTTAGGGTATCAAAAAGATAATACAGGAGAAAACATTTCAAACAAAAACGCTGCGTATTGTGAGCTTACAGGCTTATATTGGGCGTGGAAAAATCTTGACACGGATTATACAGGATTGGCACATTACAGACGCCATTTTGGAAAGAAAACCAAGGCACCATTTGAAGGTGTTCTTACGTATAATGAGTTGCGCCCAATGTTGGAAAAATATAAAATTTTTGTACCTAAAAAAAGAAAGTATTATATAGAAACCTTATATTCCCATTATGAACATACACATTATGCATCTCAATTAGATATCACCAGAGAGATAATCGCTGAAAAATATCCCGACTATCTGAAAAGTTATGATGAAGTTGTAAAACACACTTACGGATATATGTTCAATATGATGATCATGCAAAAAAGATATCTGAATGATTATTGTGAATGGTTATTTGATATTCTCTTCGAGTTAGAAAAACGCATCGATCCACAGGAATTATCAGCATTTCAGGGGCGATTTTATGGAAGAGTAAGCGAGATAATATTTAATGTGTGGCTTGATGGTGAGATTAAACTTGGGAAAATTAAGAAAAATGAGATTAAAGAGTTGCCTTACCAGCATATGGAAAAGATTAATTGGTGGAAAAAGGGAAGTGCTTTTATTAAGGCTAAATTTGCTGGGAAGAGGTACGAGGGTAGCTTTTGATGAGAAATACTATTAAAAATGATGATATTAATAAAGTGTTGAATGATCCATCAATAAAAAAAGAATCTTCATATTATCAGTTTGGATGGAAATATTTCGGTCCATTTCTTTTAGGATTTACAAAATGGCTATATTCAAAACTACAAGATGAAAAAATAAAGAAAGTGTATTTTTTTTCAAGAGATGGATATATGATGCAAAAGTCATATGAGATTTTTGCACCTGATGATATTGAAATAGAATATGTATATTTTTCAAGAAAAAGTATACGACAAGCGTTGCTGTATAAATGTGATGACTATAAAGAATCAATACAATATTTAAGTATAGAAAAATATATTTCCTTGGGAAAAATATTAGAATATTATGGATATTCAAAAGAAGAAAGAGAAGAGATTGCACGTGAAAATAAATGGAATCTTTTGAAGGAATTTCAATATACAACCTTAGATAAAAATGTTGAGATAAAAAATATTTATAAAAGACTGGAAAAAGAAATAAAACAAAAATCAAGAAAACAAAAAGAATATTTATTAAAATATTTGAATCAAATCAACTTTTATGGGGATTGTGCAATTGTAGATATCGGATGGCATGGTTCAATGCAATATTATCTTGAAAAATTCTGCTCGTTAAACGAGTTGAATGTAAACATGCATGGATATTATGTTGGAATTATGCCAAATGTTTTACTAAGTGGAAGTGTTGATGGATATATATACAATAGTCAAAATCCTAAATTGAGAAAAAGTTTGCTTTGTTTTTTTGGGGTTCTTGAAAAGCTTTTTCAAAGTACAGAAGGATCAACATATGGCTATACAGAAAGAGAAGATAGAATTATTCCTGTATGTAACACGTATGAGTATTTTGATAAGGTGGATTGTGTTCGCTGTATTAGAGAATGGCAAAAAGGAGCTATAAATTTTATAAAAAAAATCAAAAATAATAATATCGATATAAGTAATAATATCGAGTTAGCTATGCCATTGATTAAATTTGGAAAATATCCATCGTTAAAAGATGTAGAATTGTTTTCATTTTTTTATAATACGGATGGAATAAAGGAATATTATGTTAGTCAGAAAGGATTACTGGAATATAAACCTAAGGAATTGTTACGAGCATTAAGCAATAGTGTTTGGAAAACTGGCTTTATGAAATCAGTTTTTAAAATACCATTTCCATATTTCTATATTTACAGTTGGATTCGGAGATGAATAAATTAGTATATAGATATATAATACGTCATTATCAATACGTTAGTTTTGATGTATTTGATACATTAATTGAAAGAGATGTAAATAGACCATCAGATATATTTGTTTTGGTTGGAAAATGTATTCTTGGAAAAGAGAACGCTGAAAAATTTCGTATTTTAAGAAAGAAAGCAGAATTTGAAGCAAGAGAAGAGAATAATCATAAGGAAATTACATTAGATCAAATATATGAAAAATTAAGAGGATTATATGAAGAGGATGTAATAGAGCAATTAAGAAAAGAAGAAATACAGCAAGAAATAAAACATTGCCATAGAAAAGAAAATATAGCACCGTTATATCAAGCATGTGTGAAAAAGAAAAAACATATATTAATAATTTCAGATATGTATCTGCCTTCTGAGGTGATTCAGAAAATGTTGAAAGCTTGTAATATATTAGATTACGAAAAGATATATGTTTCAAACGAATATGGGGTAAATAAGATTTCAGGAATACTTTTTAAAAAGGTAATACAAGATAAAAAAATAAATGCTTATGAAATGATACATATTGGAGATAGTATAAAGGCTGATTTTTTAGGAGCACGAAAAGCAAGAGTGAAATCAGTATTAATAGGCAGAAAGAACAGATTTGAGAGGTTGATTCATTCATAATGAATAATAAAATGGTTTTAGAAGTTAACGTCGATGATTTAAATATGGGTGGTGTTTACGGACTTGTTAAGAATGTGATAACAAATAATTTTGATAGAAGCATTAAGATTGACATAGCTGCAATAGAGCATTTTGCAAATACTAAAAATATTGAATTGTTTAATGAAAGAGGAACACAAGTATTTTATGTCGGATATGATGGAAATAAATTGTTAAAACAGATTAAATGTTATAGTAACTTAAGAAAACTTATAAAGAATAATAACTATGAATATGTGCATATTCATGCAGATGTTGCAAATAAATTATTCACTTCAGGATTAGCAGCGAAATATTCTGGCGCTAAAAAGGTAATTTTACATTCACATGCAGCTGGAGTAGATGGAAAACATAGAAAAGTAAAAAAATATATTCATAAGTTTTGTAGAAGATTTTTGAAATACATTGCAACAGATTATGTTGCGTGTTCAGAAGTCGCCGCAAAATGGATGTTTCCAAATGTTGAATCAGAAAAAATAGTTATCGTTAATAATGGAGTTGATTTAGATAAATTTCGATTTGATGCAGCTGTGAGATACCAAATCCGTAATAAATTGGGAATAAAAGATGAAATATTATTAGGACATGTTGGTAGATTTTGTTATCAAAAAAATCATGAATATTTCATAGAAATATTAAAGGAAATAAGAAAAAGGAATATTAAAGCAAAATTATTGCTAATAGGTGAGGGACCAGATGAACAAGATTTTAAAGAAAAAATAAGAAAAGAACAATTAGATGATATGGTGATTTTCTACGGTACGACTAATAAGGTTCAAGAATTATTTATGGCAATGGATGTTTTTCTGTTACCATCACATTTTGAGGGATTACCAATTGTAGGAGTGGAAGCTCAGGCATCAGGTCTACCGGTTATTTTATCGGATCAGATAGATAGAAGTGCAAAATTAACAGATAGTGTTGAATTTTTGGATATAAAACTTAATACTGCGGCAAAATGGGTGGATGTAATTTTAAAGTTTAGAAAAAGAACAGATGATAGAAAATGTGCATATTATTTTTTAAAAAAAGAAAAGTTCAGCATAAAAGATACAGTAAATGAATTTTTAGAACTTTACAAGTAATGTTTGAGTAGAGAGATACTATAAGATTAAAGAAAGGACTGTGAGATAGGAGAATGGTGTTTCATCTCTGTAAAGTATGAGAAAGTTAGATAATACGGAAGTTAAAAAGTATATTTTGAATATATTATGTGAGTTTGCGGCATTCTGTGATCAGAATGGGCTGAGATATTATTTATCGGGAGGAACTTTGTTAGGAGCAGTACGCCATAAAGGGTTTATTCCATGGGATGATGATGTTGATTTATTAATGCCACGTCCGGATTTTGATAAATTACATGATTTATTAAGAAAAGAAAATATTCGACCATATTATAAATTAATCAGTCTACAGATGGGAAACAGTTTTTGGCCATTTGCCAAAATTATTGATACAAGAACCTATGTAAAAAATGAATATTCAAATGTTGATCAACATTTGTGGATTGATATTTTTCCGATGGATGGTCTTCCAGATGATAAGGAAGAAAGTGATATATTGTTGAGTAAAGCGGAACCATTAAAAAAATGGATTAATCGGTGCAGTGCAACTATAGGAAAAGGAAAAGGCTTTGTACGAAGTATAGTTAAAATACCGATGATTCTTTTTTTACGAATGTATACCCCAGAAAGAATTGGGAGAAAATTAGATAAACTGGCTCATCGGTATGATTTTGACAAACAAGAGTATATTGGTGGAGTTGCTTGGAGTTTGGGTCCTAATGAAAGAATGAAAAAGAAAGAATACTTACCATATAATGATGTGGAATTTTGTGGGAAAAAATTTCATGCGCCAGCATGTTGGAAGTTTTATTTGACACAAATATATGGAGACTATATGCAACTTCCGCCAGAAAGTAAGCGGATAAATCATGAGTTTGATGCTTATATTGAGGGATGATTGAGGGAAAGGCGGATATAATAAATGAATTATTATGTTGTGGAAACCGATAAACATAAGTTGATACAAAAAACAGCTGGAGTTAAAGCCAGACAAGATGTAGAAACTATTTTTAAGTGGAATAATTTAAAAAAAATTGAGATTCCATGCCTGATAGAAGGACGTGAAAACAAAACAAGATTAGGAAAAATAAAAGCACATTATGATGTTTATATGTTATGGAAGAATGCATTAAAAAAAATAAAAAAAAATGATTGGATATATATTCAGTTTCCATTGTTAGAACATACAATGTTGTTTTCATTACTTATAAAAAATTTGGAAAAAAGAGGAATACATACTTCAATAATCATACATGACGTTGAGGCAATTCGTTTTACATTAAGAAATGATGTTCCATTATCTCGAAAAATTAGAATGAGATTTGAAGAAATTAGTTCATTTAAGAATTGCAGTAAAATCATTGTGCATAATGAAAAAATGAAGTCATTTATGCATGAAAAATGGAAAATACATAAAGATAAAATGGATATATTAGGAATATTTGATTATTTAGTTGAGAATTATAATGAAGAATTATTAGAAAAGAGAAACTTAAGCAGAAAAGGTCCAGTTATCATAGCGGGAGCATTGAGTAAACACAAGGCTGGATATATATATAATTTACCGGAAAATTGTAACTTTAATTTATATGGGATTAATTTTGAACGAGAAAAAGCTTCTTCAAATACAAATTATGTTGGGGCATTTAATCCAGAAGAATTAATTTATAATCTACAAGGTAGTTTTGGCTTGGTCTGGGATGGAGACAGCAGTGCTACTTGTACTGGAGTTTATGGAGATTATCTTAAAATTAATAATCCGCATAAGACATCAATGTATTTGGCAGCTGGAATTCCTGTAATTATATGGGAAGAAGCTGCACTAGCAAATTTTATTAAGAAAAATCATTGTGGAATAACAATAAAGTCAACAGATGAAATTAGAAACATAATAGACAATATGCTCGATGAAGAATATGAAACATTAAAAGCTAATGCGTGCAAAATTGGTGGGAAATTAAGAAGAGGATATTTCTTAAAAAGTGCAATGAAACAAAGTATATAATATTTGTGAAGTTATATTGAACTTCTAATATATGAGGAACAGGTGAAAATGTTTAATCTTATAGTACTTATTTTAGTAACAATTGTATTTTTAATGTTTGGGTATTTAATTACTCATGCAGATATTTTTTCTCCATTTTGCGTTTTTTGTGAAATGTTTTTAATTGCAGAATTTTTGTGCCTTTTTTTTGCAAGGATGTACAAGGTAGAAATTCATTTGAATACTATTTTAGTAATTGCTTTAGGAATGATTGCATTTGGAATTGTTAGTGCTTTTTTTTACATGAAAAGAGTTGATGTTCGAAATTATGGAGAACAACATTCCAGAAATTATATTTCTATAAATTATTTGATTCAACTAGTATTTCTTATTTTGGAATTTCTAGTAGTGTTTTATCATGCTAAATATATAAAAGATGTTGTAGCAGCGTTTGGGTATAGTACTTCATCAATTTTTGATATAGCCGGCAAGTATCATGTCATTACACTGTTCAATTATAATAATTTTATTGAAAAGGCAGTCTCTGCATCTTTTATATATAGACATGGTAGTGTTTGGATAACTGCATATGCATATGTATTGCTTTATATTTTAATTAATAATTTAGCCGTAAAGAAAAAAATAGAAATTATACAGATAATATATTTGGGAATTTATGCATTTGATCAGATGTTATCGGGTGGTAGAACTGCATTATTTAGGATGATAACTGCAATTTTGATAATAACGGTAATATGTTTTGGACTTAATAAACGTCGAAATTTTACAAAGTTATTATTTAAAATTGTAGGTATTATTTTTGGAATAATTTTATTACTTATCGGAATCAATATGCTTTTGAATCGTACGGGTGAGAATAGCACTTTAAATCTAATTCTGGAATCAATTTATGTATATATTGGAGCTCCAATACAAAATTTGGATACGTATTTACAAGGAACTCGTCATACACCTGAATTGTGGGGAAGTCAGGTGTTTCGTAATATTTATACATATTTGGGAGGAAAATATGGAATAAGTCAATATTTATATCAATTAGATCTTCCATTTTTAAAACATAATGGCTTAAATACTGGTAATGTATATACAACTTTTTATCAGTTTTATTATGATTTTGGTTATGATGGTATTGTACCGCTTATGGCAATAATTGCTTTATATTTTAGTTGCGCTTATAGAAAAATATATAACAATAAACCTTTTACAATAATAATATATGCATATTTATTTAATGATTTAATTATGTTGATTTTTTCAGACAGATTTTACGAAACGGTAGCATCAATAGGTTTTGTGAAGCACTTGTTAGTCACATTTATATTATATAAGGTGTTGATTGATAAAGGAGTTGCATTGGAGTATAGACATGGGATTAAACTTAAATTCAAAAGGCAAAAGAAAACAGTAATACCAATGGGAACAAATTAGAACATAAAAAATGGACAAATAATCAAGAGATAATTAAATTTGATTAACACGAGCTAGAGACTAGGAGGTTCAAGGGATGAATATTGCAGTGATTTTTGCTGGAGGTGTTGGAAGCCGTATGCATAGTAAAGATCGACCGAAACAGTTTCTTGAAATGTATAATAAACCAATAATAATACATACATTGGAATATTTTGAAAACCATTCTATGATAGATGCGATTGTGGTTGTGTGTATAAAAGATTGGATTCCATATTTAAATAAACTTCTTTATAAATTTCGTATTGAAAAAGTAAAATCTGTAGTTCCTGGAGGGGAAACAGGTCAATTATCCATATACAATGGTCTTAAATCTGCAAAACAGATTGCAAAAGATGAAAAAAGCATTGTTTTAATTCATGATGGCGTTAGACCATTGATTAATGAGAAAGTAATTAGTGACAATATTCAATCGGTGATTAAATATGGTTCTGCAATCACAACAGCTAAAGTAAAAGAGACAATACTTGTTGTTAATGAGGGAACAGCAACAATTGATTATGTCCCAAGTCGGAATAATTCAAGAGTTGCCAAAGCTCCACAAAGTTTTTGGCTAGATGATATTTTGAAAGCTCATGAAAAAGCACTTTCAGAAGGTGAAAAGAATTGTATTGATTCTTGCACAATGATGCAAAGATATGGATATGATCTTTATCTGATTGATGGACCAGGAGAAAATATTAAAATTACAACACCAGAAGATTTTTATACTATGCGAGCTATTCTTGAAGCAAAAGAAAATGAGCAAATATATGGGCTTGAATAAGGATAATAAAAAGCTTATAAAGAAAAATAAATTAAAGGAGATGCTGGATGAGAAAAGGACCGCTAGAGGATGATTTGCAATATATCGCAAAATATCCGTTACAGTATGAGCAACTGAAGGAAACCACTGTTCTGGTAACTGGAGCAACTGGGCTTATCGGAGCTTCAATAGTAAGAGCGCTTATAGCAGTAGAAGGTATTCATATTATTGCATTAGTGAGAAATATTGAAAAAGCAAATAAATTATATAGTAGACATGAGTTGGACAATATTGAGCTTATTGTTGGTGATATCACATTTCCTATTAATGTTAATAAAAAAGTTGACTGGATTTTTCATTGTGCTGCTGTAACAACATCTAAATTAATGATTGAAAAACCAGTAGAGACATTATCTACAGCAATAGAGGGTACAAAAAATATTTTAGAACTTGCTCGTAAAAATGAATGTAAATCAATGGTATATATTTCATCAATGGAAATGTATGGAACATTTAATAATTCTGATACAGAGATAACAGAAGATAAGATTGGTTACATTAATCCATTGAAAGTACGTAGTAATTATCCTGAAAGTAAGCGGTTATGCGAAAATATGTGTGTTGCATATATGAGAGAATACGGAGTTAAAGTCAAGATTGCCAGGTTAGCGCAAACGTTTGGCGCAGGAATTTTGCCAGGGGAGAATCGTGTATTTGCTCAATTTGCTAAAAGCGTAATCTCAGGAAGAGATATAGTATTGCATACGAGAGGATTATCGGAAGGAAATTATTGTTATACTCGAGATTGTGTTTTAGGATTATTTATAATTTTACTTTGCGGAGAAAATGGTGAAGCATATAATGTGGCAAATCCAAAATCACATACTACAATTGCAGAAATGGCGCATATGGTTGCGGATAAAATTTCAAATGGGAAAATTAAAGTAATATACGATATTCCTAAAGATAATGTATTTGGTTATGCAGAAGATACGAAAATGAAGTTAAATTCTGATAAATTACAAGCTTTAGGGTGGACACCAGAAATAGGCTTAGAGGATGCATATAAGAGAATGATTGAACAGATGAAGATTGAGGGAATATAGAGTAAGTACGAAAATCTTATAATTAAGAGAGTAGAAAAAATAAATGAAAAAGAAATCAATAAAACTAAATTTTATTATGAATATAATTCTGACAATGTCTTCTTTCATTTTTCCATTGATAACTTTTCCGTATGTATCAAGAGTTTTATTGCCAGTTGGAACAGGAAAAGTGTCGATGGCAACATCTGTTATTACATATTTTTCTATGTTTGCTCAATTAGGTATTCCTACATATGGAATTCGTGCGTGTGCAAAAGTTAGGGATAATCGTGAGAAACTTTCCAAGGTAGCACAGGAACTTTTGATTATTAATATAATCATGAGTATGATTTCTTATATGGTATTGATTATATTGTTGTTTTATGTACCTAAATTTAGATGTGAAAAAGAATTGTATGTAATATTGAGTTTTAACATTATTTTGACATCTATCGGCATGGAATGGTTATATAAAGCCTTGGAACAGTATACTTATATCACAGTACGATCAGTTATTTTCAAATTTATCGCACTGATTTTTATGTTCTTTCTCGTACATAAACAGACGGACTATGTTATTTATGGTGGAATAACAATTTTTGCAGCTTCTGCATCGAATATTTTAAATTTGATTAATGTACATAAATTTATAAATCTGAAGCTTGTTGGAAATTACAATTTTAGGCGACACCTAAAACCAGTATTGATATTCTTTGCTATGTCATGTGCAACAACAATATATACAAATCTTGATACGGTAATGTTGGGATTTATGACAACAGATACAGATGTGGGATATTATAATGCAGCAGTAAAAATTAAAGTGATCCTTGTGAGTGTTGTAACATCATTAGGAACAGTATTGTTGCCTAGAGCATCTTATTATATACAAAGAGGAGAATTGAAAGAGTTTCATAGAATTACAAGAAAGGCATTGAATTTTGTCTTTTTAATGGCAACACCTTTGTTTGTATATTTTATTTATTTTGCAAAAGAAGGCATTTTCTTTTTGTCAGGTAATAATTATGTTGGCTCTATTATACCAATGCAGGTGATTATGCCAACTCTTTTATTAATTGGTATTACAAATATACTTGGAATTCAGATACTTGTACCAACAGGACGAGAGAAAATTGTATTATATTCTGAGATTGTTGGTGCTGTCGTGGATGTCATTATCAATGCATTATTGATTCCAGTTTATGCGTCAACAGGAGCTGCAATAGGTACATTGGTTGCGGAGCTTGCAGTTTTTATTGTCCAGTATATGACATTGAAAAATGAAGTGCATGATTCATTTAAGCAGATTCATTTTATAAAAATTACGATAGCTTTAGTTTTGGCAAGCTTGGCATCTTTGTGGATAAAAGGATTAGGTTGGGGGGATTTTGCCATGTTAGTAATATCAGCAATATTATTCTTTGGAGTTTATGGAATTACATTGTTGATACTTAAAGAAGAAATGATATTAGAAATATTGGAAATGATAAAATTAAAAAGAAAACAATAAAAAATTATAAAATCCCAACAGTTCATTATTATAGAAAAATATTTATTTGTTGAAAAATGACAAAAAGAAGGGACATTGAAATATGTCAAATAAAAATGTTATTGATAGAATTCAAAATCGTAATTCGTCAATAGAGTTATTACGAATAATATCCATGATATTAATTGTATTTCATCATTTTGCTTTTCATGGTGGATTTAAATGGCAGACAAATTCAGTTACGATTTCTCATTTTTGGTATAATTTTATTTACGGTGGGGGGAAAATTGGCGTAAATATATTTGTATTAATTTCTGGATATTTTTTAATTGATCGGAAAACATCAGTATTCAGTTATATAAGAAGAATCTTAAAGTTTTGGGGACAAGTGTTTTTTTATTCGTTTGTAATTTTTTTCATATCTGTAATAGTAGATATGAAAAATTTTGGAATGCAGTCATTGATAAAAATGTGTTTTCCAATTACATTTTCATCATGGTGGTTTGCAAGTACATATTTTGTTTTATTATTGATACATCCATTTTTAAATGAATTTTTAAATAATCTGAAAAAAGAATCGTATCAGAAATTATTGATTTTACTTATTGTATGCTGGTCCATAATTCCAACATTTATTAATTCGGAATATCAGGGAAATTCATTTTTATGGTTTGTGACTTTATATGCAATTGCTGGATATGAGAAAAAATATAAATTCCGGATTGAATTTACATCAAAACATTATTTTAAATTGTGTTTTTTATTTTCTTTATTAACATATTTATGTGGGGTTATATTCATAGTAATTGGTAAAAAATGGAATATATTTGCTACGCATGAAACGTATCTTTATGGACAAGAAAAACTACCTATATTGCTGGTATCTTTGACATTGTTTTTAGCGTTCACAAGATGGAAAATGAATTATCATAAATGGATAAATATAACTGCATCTGCAACATTTGGAGTGTACCTGATTCATGATAATAAAATTGTCAGATCTTTTTTGTGGATGAGCTTATTCAAAAATTACAGGTATCAGGATTCTATTATGATCATTCCTTATTCTATTGGAGTAGTTGCTATTGTTTATATTATATGCACAATGGTTGATTTAGTAAGAAAGAATCTATTTGAGAAAAGTTATATGAGAATTATAGATAAATATAGTGTTTCATGGCTGAAGATATTTAGAGAAATTTACAATTTTTTTGAAAGAAAAATTTTTGGTTAAAAGAAAGGATGTAAAGGTGAAAGAAAAATGAAGTACGATTATTTAGTAGTAGGTTCCGGCTTATACGGAGCAATCTTCGCACACGAAGCAAAAAAATTAGGAAAGACAGTTCTTGTAGTAGACAAGCGACCGAATATTGCTGGAAATGTTTACACAGAGAAAACAGAAGGTATTAACGTACATAAATATGGAGCACATATTTTCCATACTAACAACAAGAAAGTATGGAATTATATCACTCAGTTTGCAGAGTTCAACAGGTTTACAAACAGCCCGGTCGCTAATTATAAAGGGGAGCTTTACAGTCTTCCTTTTAATATGTATACATTTAATAAAATGTGGGGTGTGGTAACACCGGAGGAAGCTGCAGCGAAGATTGAGGAGCAGAGAAAAGAAGCTGGAATTACAGAACCAAAGAATCTGGAAGAGCAGGCAATTTCACTGGTTGGACGTGATATTTATGAAAAGCTGATTAAGGGTTATACAGAGAAACAGTGGGGACGTGATTGTAAGGATCTTCCTTCTTTTATCATTAAACGTCTGCCTGTTCGTCTGACATTTGATAATAACTATTTCAATGCTTTGTATCAGGGGATTCCAGTTGGTGGTTACACGAAGATGGTAGCAAATCTTCTGGAGGGTATTGAGGTTCGTTTGAATACAGATTATCTGGAAAATAAAGATGAATTAGATGCATTGGCTGAAAAAGTAGTTTACACAGGTCCGATTGATGCATATTTTGATTATAAGCTTGGCACACTGGAATATCGTTCTGTGCGTTTTGAAACAGAAACTTTGGATAAATCAAATTTCCAGGGAAATGCAGCTGTGAATTATACGGATCGGGAAACTCCATGGACGCGTATCATTGAGCATAAGTGGTTTGAATTTGGTAAGGATGAGGAAGGCAATGATCTTCCCAAAACAGTGATCAGCCGGGAGTTCAGTTCTGAATGGAAACCTGGGGATGAGCCTTATTATCCGGTTAATGATGAAAAGAACGGAGCTCTTTACGCAGAGTATAAAAAGCTGGCAGAAGCTGAGACAAGTGTGATTTTTGGCGGACGTCTTGGTGAATATAAATACTATGACATGGATCAGGTTATTGCAGCTGTATTGGATCGCTGCGAAGAGGAATTACATTAAGATCAGGAAATGAGGGGGAATTAAATGCAAACAACATTACTTATCATGGCTGCTGGTATTGGTTCCCGTTTTGGCGGTGGTATCAAACAGCTGGAGCCGGTTGATGAGCAGGGTCATATTATCATGGATTATTCGATTCATGATGCGATCGAAGCTGGTTTTAACAAGGTGGTTTTTATTATCCGAAAGGATATTGAAAATGAATTTAAGGATGTGATCGGGAATCGGATTGAGGCGGTTTGCAAGGCGCATTCAGTAACTGTGGACTATGCTTTCCAGGATATCAACGATATTCCGGGAGAACTTCCGGAAGGCCGTACAAAGCCGTGGGGAACTGGTCAGGCTGTGCTTGCAGCGAAAAATATAATAAAAACCCCGTTCATTGTGATTAATGCAGATGATTACTATGGCAAGGAAGGCTTCAAGGCCGTCCACGAGTATCTTGTAGATGGCGGTGAGTCTTGCATGGCAGGTTTTGTCTTGAAGAACACGCTGTCCGATAACGGTGGTGTGACCCGTGGTATCTGCAAGATGGATGAAGGAAATAACTTGACAGAGGTTGTGGAAACAAAGAACATTGTAAAGACAGCAACCGGAGCAGAAGCAGACGGTGTGGCTGTCGATGTGAATTCTCTGGTATCTATGAATATGTGGGGCTTGACTCCTGATTTTCTAGATGTTCTGGAAGAGGGCTTCAAAGAGTTCTTCGAGAAAGAAGTACCGGGTAATCCTCAGAAAGCCGAGTATCTGATTCCAATCTTTATCGGTGAACTTCTGGCAGAGGATAAGATGTCTGTTAAGGTGCTGCGGACTAATGATACATGGTATGGCATGACCTATAAAGAGGATGTTGCGGTTGTAAAAGAGAGTTTTCGTGGTATGCTGGAGCGTGGTGTTTATAAAGAAGAACTGTTCTGTGATATAAAGTAATATTGGTATTGTAAAATAGCAAAATGCTCAGATCCCCACAAAGGATCTGAGCATTTACAATACGAACTATTTCTTCTGTAATTTCAGCACGTCCTCAAGAGAAAGGCCTGAAAATTTGGAGATGTCTTCAGGGGAGAATCTTGGATCCTGAAGCATACGCTGTGCTGTCAGCATAGCTTGTTCCTGATGGCCTTCGGCACGCGCATCATCGCACATTTCCTGAACAGCCTGACACATATTAACCCTCCCTTCTGTTTCTGTGAAACGTAAGTTGATACCGGTTATGGAGTCGATGACCCTGGCTGCTTTGAGCTCGAGTGACCGGAAGCCGGGACTCTGTGATGTAAGCTCCTGGAGCTTCCGTTTATCTTTGGAATATTTGATGAAGAGCATGACTTCTTTGAGATTGCTCTGGAGTTTGTCAAGTTCTTCATCCTTTATCTCGGCAGGTGAGAAGAGATTGATCCGGTAATCCGGGACCATGGAAAGAATTTCGGGGCCCTGGACAGAGAGCATTTCGTGGAGGCTCCTGGGAGCGTTCCAGGTGTCGGAACCGAAGTACACGACCGTGGTTATGACCGGGATGAGCCGGTCATCCTTGTAGAAGCCGGTGAGATATTCTCCGGATGTAGAAGGCCATTGCTTTGCTTCTCTGTGTGATCTGGCGGAATTTTCTACCTGTCCTGCGTATTCTAATGCATCGTAGACCATATTCTTAACCGGCATTGCAAAGTTCTGTTCCGATTGATTTTCAATCCCCAGGAGAAGATAGATCCTTGAATCATCGTGCATAACATTAAGAGATTTGAATTCGTCCCGGAATTTCTGGACGGGAACTTCTGAAGTGCCGGATCCGTAGGGGACAGCGAGAGCTGTGGTATCCAGTGGATGAAGAGTGTCAGGGTCTATGATGTTTTTTCCTTTGTACAGCATATGGTTGAACACATCCGCAAAAACGCGGTTGTCAGCCATGTAATCTTTGGTGATGGTATCCTTTGTACCCATAGGTTTCACCACCTTCGATCTGTTTATGTGATCAGAGTAGTTTATTATCTGATCCAGTTACAGGGTATCATACATTTTGGTGTTTGAGAAGCGGATATCTGATATTTTATCATTTTTGCAGCTTGCGGAGATCTGTTTGATAACATTCTTACATAAGATTTATCGGGATTTCACAGTGGCTTCTTGCCAGCTACCCTTTTCCGGTGTTAAAATAACAGCATCAATGAAAGAACAGGGAGAATGAAATCAATGTACGATTATCTTATCGTAGGTGCCGGTCTTTACGGTGCGGTTTTTGCACAGGAGGCGAAGCGTGCCGGGAAGTCAGTGCTTGTGATCGACAAGCGTCCGCATATTGCGGGAAATGTATATACAGAGAAGGTGGAAGGGATCAACGTGCATAAATACGGTGCACATATTTTCCATACCAATAATAAGAAGGTCTGGGATTATATCACCCGGTTTGCCACCTTCAATCGTTTTACCAACAGTCCGGTTGCCAATTATCACGGGGAGCTGTACAGTCTTCCGTTTAATATGTATACCTTTAACAGGATGTGGGGCGTGGTGACTCCAGAGGAGGCTGCGGCAAAGATCGAGGAGCAGCGGCAGGCTGCAGGGATCACAGAACCTTCGAATCTGGAGGAACAGGCTATCAGTCTTGTAGGTACGGATATTTATGAGAAGCTGATCAAGGGCTATACGGAGAAGCAGTGGGGACGTCCATGTACGGAGCTTCCTGCTTTTATCATCAAGAGGCTTCCGGTGCGTCTGACCTTTGACAATAACTATTTCAATGCGCTGTACCAGGGAATCCCGGTGGGTGGTTATACGAAGATGGTTGCCAATCTGCTGGACGGTATCGAGGTACGGCTGAATGAGGATTACCTGGAGAAAAAAGAGCAGTACGATGCAATGGCGGAGAAGGTGATCTACACAGGTGCCATCGACGCGTATTTTGACTATAAGCTGGGAACTCTGGAGTATCGTTCCGTGCGTTTTGAGAATGAAACACTGGATAAACCTAATTTCCAGGGAAATGCAGCAGTGAATTATACGGATGTGGAGACTCCATGGACCCGTATCATCGAGCATAAATGGTTTGAGTTCGGAAAGGATGAGGAGGGTAATGATCTTCCGAAAACGGTGATCAGCCGGGAATACAGTTCCGAGTGGAAGCCTGGAGATGAGCCGTATTATCCGGTCAATGATGAGAAGAACGGAGCGCTTTACGGACAGTATAGGGAGCTTGCAGAGAAGGAACCGAAGGTGATCTTCGGCGGCCGTCTTGGCGAATATAAATATTATGACATGGATGCGGTGATCGCTTCTGCGCTGGATATGTGTGAGCGGGAGCTTGCATAAAAAAGATACTGGATATAACTAATGATAAGATCCTCTTATATTTCGGAGCCAAAGCAAAAGAGAAATATAAGGGGATTTTATGCATAGAATGGCAGTGAGATTTTTTGAGGGAGGAAAGAGCAATGAAAAGGTGCAAAGGTGTGCTTCTGGCAGGAATGCTGGTGCTGAGTATGAGTGTTCCGGTGTATGCGGACAAGTCGGTTGTGGTGAAGGTGGAAGCTCCGGCAGATACCACAGATTATTATATGACTGTGGATTCCGGTGGAGTTGGTGTGGATATCTATCCGTCCACCGACGGAAAAGGTGAAAAGCTCAATGATAAGACGGTAAGGGATGGTACTGTCCTGCATATCGAAGGGGAGACAGAGAAGAATGGTGAGACCTGGGGATATACAGAGTATAATGGCAGATACGGTTATGTGCCGCTGGAGGAGCTACGGCCCTCAAAGGATGCGGAGCTGGCGAAGGTCGGAATCGCAGGGGGCACGGAGAAAGAGACTTCTGCAGTGAATCAGGGAGACGCATCCGATACGCAGGATTCCGCAGCCGGCGAAGGACAGGGAACGTCTGCAGGGACGGCCAGCACAGGCAGTTCTCAGGCTCAGAATGGCGAAGGACAGGGAACGTCTGCAGAGACGGACAATACAGGCAGCTCTCAGGCTCAGAATGGCGAAGGACAGGGAGCGTCTGCAGAGATGGCCAGCACAGATGAATCTCAGGCTCAGAGAGGTGAGGTTCAGGGGCCACCTGCAGGGACGGCCAGCACAGGTAGTTCTCAGGCTCAGAGAGGCGAGGTCCAGGGACCACCTGCAGCGGATGGAACAACAGAAGGTGGGAAATCTGCGGATGAAGCTGTCACCAAGCCGGTCAATGGCACAGCTGCGACATCCTTTAAAGAAGAAAATTCCTGGTATAAAAGTCCGTTTATCTGGATCGGGATCGCAACAGTACTTGCAGTAATCGGAATTCTGGGTTATCATTTGAAGAAACGTTAACAGATAAACCAGATCAATATAAGAAAAATGGAGAATTTTGTGAAGAGATTACAGCTTGTTAGGAAGAAATTACTGCCGCTTCTTCTGTGTGTGGCAGTTGCGGGCAGCCAGATTCCGGTCATGGCAGCCGATGTGGAAGGTTTCAGTGATTCTGCGGAAGGATTCAATGAAGAATGGTCAGAAGATACACAGACGCAGTCAGCGGAAGCAGAGGATACGACGGAGACTGCAGAAGGGAATACCGCAGGGAATACCGGTATCCCGGATGAACAGACAGAGGATATTGCAGAGGCAGCCGACGGGGATACCGAGGATATAGCCTTGCAGAGCTCCGAGGAGGATACAGAGACTCCCGAAACATCAGAAGGATCGTCCTCTGATTCCCAGGAGGATACCTTTGGTGACGGTGAGGAGAGCTTCGGGGATGCCTCAGACAGTGGTGAGTCCGGCATCGAATATATCAAGGGCCGTCCGCTTACGGAGGAAGAGGAGCAGGAACAGCTGGCACCCTTTGATAATCTGACCTCTTATTCCACCGCCGTGGAGATCGGAAATGATGTGGATGAGGTACCGATGGGAAGAGCTGCGGCCTATCCGTCCTATTATAATGCAGCGGATCAGGGATATGTCACTTCCGTAAAGAATCAGGAGCCCTACGGTATGTGCTGGGCATTTGGAATGGCCTCTCTTCTGGAAACTTCGTTTCTGACCCAGGGCATTGGGACTTATGATCTGTCGGAAGAGCATTTGGCGTATTTTTTTGCAAACAGAAAGAATGACCCGCTTGGAAATACCTACGGGGATGTCAATAAGCATATGGGGACAGATGATAAAGGAAACGCAGATTATCATGAGGGCGGAAATGATCTTCTGGCTTCCATGTTTCTGAGCACCTGGTCCGGAATGACAACAGAAGGGGATGTGCCGCTGGCAACAGATTCCACGCATACACAGAAAACCGGTGTGACTCCGGCGGCATCCAAGGCGTACAATGCAGCTGCTTATCTGAAAAATGCCTATTTTTCCGATTATTCCGTAAATGCCATGAAGAAGCTTCTGGTTGCAAATAATTCGGTCACTGTGATGTATAATGCACAGAATGCCTATTACAATGCAAGTACAGCGGCCTATTCCTATCCTACCAGCACCAAGAACGTGAATCATGTAGTTACAGTGGTGGGGTGGGATGACAATTATTCTGCGAAGAATTTCCGGGCATCTTCCAAGGTAAAGGGAGACGGAGCCTGGATCGTTAAGAACAGCTGGGGTACAGGCTGGGGAAAATCCGGATATTTTTATATGTCTTATGAGGATAAGTCTGTCAGTGAGCTGGTTGCGGCTACGGCTGTCAATACACCGAAATATAGCAACAATTATTTTTATGACGGAACGTCAGGGCTTGGCTCCATCCGCATGTATGCGGGAGAACAGCTGTCCACGGTTTTTCGTGCCAGTGCAGGAAACGGAAAAGCGGAATCGCTTGGCGAGGTGACTCTTAGCTCCATGTCTGCCAATAATTCCTATACTGTGCAGGTATACACAAATCTGAAGGATGCCAGTGATCCTACCAGTGGAACACCGGCATATTCCACACCGGTTTCCTGCAGTCAGCCGATGGCTGGGGTTATGACCTTTCAGATCCCAGAGGTTCTGCTCAGCCAGAACAGTCTGTATTCTATTGTGGTGACAAATGCAGGAAGCACATATATAAAATACTGTGTGGAGGCAGAGGTCAGTTATGGCTGGTGCAGCTTTTCTCCGTCTATCGTATCCGGTCAGAGCTTTCTGCGATATAATGCGGAGGATACCTGGATGGATGCAGTTGAATTTAATCCATCGGTAACTCCGAGGATCAAGGTGCATACCAGGACTCTGAGCAGTGCGGCGAGGATGCAGCTTTCTTCGTCTGAGATAAGTCTGTATTCCGGAGATCAGAAAACACTGAATGCTTCGGCTACCAGATCCGAGATGGATGCTTCCGGCATTGTCTGGGAAAGCTCAGATACCAGTGTGGCTGCTGTAAATGGCAGCGGCGTTGTTACTGCAAAAAATCCGGGAACAGCAACCATAACCTGCTACGGAAAAAATGCCAGGGGAATCCGAGCTACCTGTAAGGTTACGGTGAAGCTTCGTCAGACCACAGGTGTAAAACTGGTTTCCAAGGCATTTAACAGGATACGGATCTCCTGGAAAGCAGTTCCCGGCTGCAATCGTTATGCTATCTATCGCTGGGATGAAAGCGGAAATTCAAAAAAAATGGCAACCGTGACAGCAGATGTAGTGACCTGGCAGGATACTGCAGTGAAAACAGGAAGCACTTATACGTATCGGATCCGGGCTTCTTATGTACGTTCCGGAAAGAAGACTGTTTATGGAGCCGTATCTTCGCCGTTCTCAGCAAAAGCGGAGCTGGGGAAGGCCCGTGCAGTGGCTGAAGCTGTCAGCGGACCATGTAACAGGGTATCCTGGAAGAAGGTTTCCGGAGCCAGTGGCTATCATATCTACCGGAAGCTCCAGGGGAAAAGCTGGGTTCGGATCGGAACCGTGAACAACAAAGTATTGTCCTGGCAGGACACGAAGATTGAGGGAATCACCTCCTACGCTTATGCTGTGAGGCCCTATAAGAATGTAGACGGGAAAAAAGTTTTCGGAGGATATCAGGCAAGCAGCTATATCCTGTCCTATCCGGAACTTCAGAAGATATCCAGTGTCAGGAAGACCTCCAGGGGGCTGAAGATCTGCTGGAAAGCGCAGAAGAAAGCAGATTGCTATCAGATCTACCGTAAGACCGGAAAGGGTTCATGGAAAAAGATCAGTACAGTTTCCGGAGGCAGCAGCTCCTCCTTTGAGGATAAGACCGCAAAAAAGGGAACAACGTATTACTATGCGGTGCGTGCAGGGATAAAAACCTCCGGTGGAAAAGTACTCTGCGGAGGATACGCCGCAAAAGCAGCAAAGAGATAAAAGTGTTAAAATATAAAACGCCCGGATCTGGCTTGAAACATTCCAGATCCGGGCGTTTTATGTTTTGGTTGAATATGTGTATTATATATGATTATATCAGGCAGTTCAAAAGAAAGATCAGTCGTTGTTGATCACAACGCCTTTCTGAAGCATGATGTTGGCATAAAGTGCTTTCTCACTTGTGGAGATGATGCAGTATGCAGTTTTTGCTTCGTCATAGAATGCGAAACGCTCGATGTTTCCGACGGCTTTTTCGCCACGCTCGTCATGCTTGGAAACGATTTCTTTATATGTATCCCAGATCGGTGTCTCCACATTATCACCAGGCATTACTTCCATCAGGTTTACCGGATGCTCTACATAAGTATCCAGCGGGAAGAGCTTCAGGATGGCATCCAGGATCTCCGGAACGCCATGTCCGTCACAGCGGATGGTGATGGCATTTTTTCCCATGGATTCTACAGGGAAGTTTCCGTCAGCGATAACAAGACGGTCACTGTGTCCCATCTCACATAAAACCTTCAGTAATTCTGGTGATAAGATTTCTGGAATTCCTTTTAACATAGTTTATATCCTCCTAAGATCATTGTGTACTTACAGCATTTCGGAAATTACAGCATCAGGCTCAGGTGATCAGAACAGGATACATGGATTTCCGAAACTGTTATGACGCCGGTAGTATCAGACAGACCTGCCCGGCCACAGGCTTTAGAACTCTTATTAATTAATCTAACGGTATTTGGTCTTCTTTTCAAGGGAATATTTTCCTATAAATGATGAAAATTTTATGGTTGACAGAAAACGTATGGAGCGCTATGATGAACTTAAACGGAAACGTTTCGGTTTCTGAACCAAATGAGAAAATAATACAAAACAAACACAATGATTATGATTCCAAGGAGGAGAAGATTATGCCACTGGTTACATCGAAGGAAATGCTGTTAAAGGCACAGAAGGGCGGATATGCAGTAGGAGCATTCAACGCAGAGAATATGGAGATGGTGAAGGCGATCATCCAGGCAGCTGAGGAGCTGAAAGCACCGGTTATGATCCAGACAACACCTTCTACTGTTAAATATGGTACGGTTGAGACTTACGCTGCGATCGTAGCAGCAGAGGCAGCCAAGGCTTCCGTTCCGGTATGCCTTCATCTTGACCACGGCAGCAGCTTTGAGCTTGCGATGCAGGCAATGCATGCAGGCTATACTTCTGTGATGATCGATGGTTCCAAGCTGGATTTTGAGGATAATATCAGAGAGACCAGGAGAGTTGCGGATGTGGCAGCAGCCCTGGATATCCCATGTGAGGCTGAGCTCGGTAAGGTCGGTGGTAAAGAGGATGATCTTGAGGCTGAGGCAGACACTAACACCGACCCGCAGGAGGCGAAGGAATTCGTGGAGCGTACAGGTGTTACTTCCCTGGCAGTTGCCATCGGAACCGCACATGGTTTCTATGTGGGAACACCGGTTCTTGACAAGGAACGCTTAAGCGAGATCCGCGAAGTCGTAGATATCCCCCTTGTTCTTCACGGGGCATCCGGACTCAGTGATGAGGATGTCAGCGACTGTGTAAAACGTGGTATCTGCAAGGTTAACTTTGCAACAGAGCTTCGTGCCGCATATTCCAGGGCAGTGAAGGAGACCTTTGCAGAGAATGAGAACACCATCGATCCGAAAGCCTACGGAAAGAAAGCAATCCAGGCAGTGAAGGAGCTGGTTGAGGCGCGTATGAAGGTTTGCGGCTGTGATGGAAAGGCAGAATGATCTTCTGTAAAAAAACAGAAACGGAGTGATCTGTATGGCAGCAACCATGAAAGATATTGCCAGGCGGACCGGACTTGGGCTCGCAACGATTTCTTCTTATTTTAACGGCGGAAACGTAAGAGAAAAAAACAGAATAAAGATCGAGGAGGCCATTCAGGAGCTGCATTATGAGGTCAATGAGGTGGCCAGAGGGCTTAAGACCAATGCTACCAAGACCATCGGCGTGGTGATCCCGGAGCTTAACAATACCTTTTGCGCGGAGATCATCACAGGAATGGAGGATGTCTTAAGGAGTCACGGATATGCGACTATTGTCTGTGACTGCCGTACTGATAAGAAGCTGGAGCGGGATGCAGTGGAGTTTTTAAGCCGGAAGCGTGTGGACGGGATCATCAGCATGCCGGTGGATGCGGAAGGCAATCATCTGAAAAAATTTCAGAAAACCGGAAAGCCCATCGTACTCATTGACCGCAGGATCCGGGAGCTTTCCTGTGACAGTGTTCTTGTAGACAACGAGAAGGCGGCTGAGGACGCAATGAGAGTTTTTTTTCAGGCAGGACACCGTAAGATCGGGATCATTGGCGGACCGGAGGAAATTTCCACCGCTCAGGAACGTCTCCAGGGGTACCGCAATGCATACGAAAAAGAAAATATACCGGTACGGGAATCTCTGATCTATCACGGCGATTATACCATTCAGGGCGGTGTGCAGGGAATTGAGAAGCTTGTTGCGGACAATCCGGATATGACGGCCGTGTTTGTTACCAACTATGAGATGACCATGGGGGCGGTGATCGGGATGAATGAGCTGGGTCTTAAGATCCCGGAACAGCTGTCTATGATCGGTTTTGACAATCTGCAGTTTGCCAGAGCATGCAATCCCAAGCTTACCATTGTGGCACAGCCTACACAGGGGATTGCCGGAGAAGTGGCGGGAATCATGCTGAAACGGCTGGAAGGGGCTGCAAGTGAAGAAACAGAACCGATCACGGAGAAGCTTGGCGCAGAGATCATCATGGGAAAATCCGTCCGTGTGCTGGACGAGAAGGAGAAGCTATAATGAAACCATATTTATTAGGTATTGATATCGGCACCAGTGCCTGTAAGGTTGCGGTTTTTGAAAAATCGGGAACGGTTGTGGCTGCGGCCAACGGCGATTATCCGGTTTACTATCCGAAGGAGGGCTGGGCAGAACAGGATCCGGAAGAATGGTGGAGTGCTGTCTGTCAGGCGGTAAAGAAGGCCATCCAAAAAGCGGGGATAGCACCTGAGGAGATCGCAGGCATCGGTATTGACGGCCAGAGCTGGTCAGCCATTGCCATGGATAAGGACGGAAATGTACTGACAAACACTCCGATCTGGATGGATACCAGAGCACAGTCTATCTGTGACAGACTGAATAAAGAAATCGGGGCAGAGCAGATTTTTGAAGTATCCGGTAATTCCCTTCAGCCGTCCTACACAACTGCAAAGATTCTCTGGTATAAAGAAAATCTCCCGGAGGTGTACCAAAGGATCCACAAGATCCTGCAGTCCAACAGCTACATTGCATATAAGCTGACAGGTGTGATGAGCCAGGATGTTTCCCAGGGCTATGGCCTGCATTGCTTTGACATGAGAAAGGCAGCCTGGGATGAGGATATGTGCAGAAAGCTTGGGATTCCCATGGAATTTCTTCCTGAGATCTGTGCCTGTGATCATGTTGTGGGAATAGTTACAGAGAAGGCGGCGGAGGAATCCGGCCTTGCTGTGGGAATACCGGTTGTTGCTGGTGGTCTGGATGCGGCATGCGGAACACTGGGGGCTGGAGTGATCCATCCGGGTGAAACACAGGAGCAGGGAGGACAGGCCGGCGGAATGAGCATCTGCATGGATGCGTATAAGGCAGATCCCAGACTGATCCTTGGCTATCACGTGGTTCCGGGACAGTGGCTCCTTCAGGGAGGAACCACCGGAGGTGGTGGTGTCATGCGCTGGTTTGAACGTGAGTTTGCAGATTATGAGCGCTCTGTAGCAGGGGAAAAAGGATCTTCTCTGAACCAGCTCAATGAGATCGCGGAAAGGGTCGCACCAGGCAGTGACGGAGTGGTATTTCTTCCATATATGTCCGGTGAGCGTTCCCCGATCTGGAATCCTAATGCGAAGGGCGTATTCTATGGACTGGATTTTGCCAAGACCAAGGGACATATGGTACGTGCCTGTATGGAAGGCGTAGCACTTTCTCTGAAACACAACCTTGAGGTGGCAAAGGAAGCAGGAGCAGATGTGGAAGTTCTCCGTGCAATGGGAGGCTCTGCAAATTCTCTTCTCTGGACACAGATCAAATCCGATATCACAGGAAAACCAATCGTAGTGCCGTCCTCTGATACGGCAACAACACTTGGTGCAGCGATTCTGGCAGGTGTTGGTGTTGGAATGTATCAGGATTATGATGAGGCCATCCGTCTTACGGTAAAGGAAACAAGAAGACATGAACCGAACCCGGAAAACCGGGACGTTTATGAGAAAACCTATAAAACCTATTTAAATCTCTATAAATCTCTTGAACCTATGATGAGAAATGAGGAGGAAAAGTGATCATGAAAGCAGCAGTAGTAGTAGCAAATGAGGATGTTCAGTATCAGGAAGTGGAAGAACCTCAGGTAACACCGGGCCATGTGAAGATCAAGGTAAGATATTCCGGGATCTGCGGATCTGATATCCCGCGTGTATTAAATCACGGCGTACATTTTTATCCCATCGTGCTGGGACATGAATTTTCCGGTGACGTGGTGGAAGTGGGAGAAGGCGTTACCAAGGTGAAGGTCGGTGACCGTGTATCCGGTGCGCCACTTCTTCCCTGTATGAAATGTGACGACTGCCAGAAGGGTAATTTTTCTCTCTGCAAGCATTACAGCTTCATCGGTTCCAGAGAACAGGGAGCAAACGCAGATTATGTAGTGGTTCCTGAGCAGAATGCAGTACCATTCGCAGACAATGTTCCATATGAGCAGGGAGCCATGTTTGAGCCTGCAACCGTAGCTATCCACGGTGTATTCCAGAATGATTACCACGGCGGTGAGTATGTGGCGATCCTTGGCGGCGGTACGGTTGGTATGTTCACCATGCAGTGGACAAAGATCTTCGGCTCCAAGAAGGTAGTGGTCTTTGATATCAGCGATGAGAGACTTGCGCTTGCAAAGCGTCTCGGCGCAGATGAGATCATCAACACAAAGGAAGATGGATATATGGAAAAAGCCATGGCTATCACAGGTGGCAAGGGATACGGCTTCGTATTCGAGACAGCCGGACAGGTTCCCACCATGCACATGGCGTTCGAGCTTGCAGCAAACAAAGCACATGTATGCTTCATCGGTACTCCTCATGAGAACCTTACTTTCACACCGAAGCAGTGGGAGAATATGAACCGTAAGGAGTTCAGGCTTACCGGTTCCTGGATGTCCTACAGTGCACCATATCCGGGACGTGAGTGGGATCTGACTGCTCATTATTTTGCAACCGGCCAGCTGAAGTTTGACCCGGGCTTCATTTATAAGAAAATCCCGATGAGTCAGGCACAGGAGGCTTTCCAGCTGTTCAAGACACCGGGCCTTGTAAAAGGAAAGATCCTTCTTTCCAATGAGGAAGACTGATATGATCCTGACAGTAACCTTAAACGCTGCCATTGACAAGCGTTATGTAGTGGATGATTTTAAGGTGGGCGAAGTGAACCGGGTGCGTGAATGTACCTATGTTCCCGGCGGAAAGGGACTGAATGTTTCCAAGCCGGCGTCCATTTACGGTGCCGAAGTGGTTGCCACCGGCTTTGTAGGCGGCCACGCAGGCAATTATATAGAAGCTGCCCTGAAACCCTTTGGTATTAAGAGTGCTTTTTACCATGTAGATGCGGAGAGCCGCTCCTGTATCAACATCTGGGATGAGGTGAATCATGTACAGACCGAATTCCTGGAGCCGGGGTTTACATTGACAGAGGCAGATTTTGAGGGCTTTGAGAAAAAATTCCGCCAGCTTGTAAAAGACGCTTCTGTTGTGGCAATGTCCGGCAGCGTGCCGAAGGGACTTGACGGAAGTGCCTACCAGCGCCTCGTGAAGATTGTGAAAGACGCCGGAAAACCGGTGATCCTGGATACCAGCGGCAAGCTTCTGGAAGAGGGAATCAAGGCAGCACCGACACTGATCAAGCCTAACATTGATGAGATCCGTATGCTGACAGGCAAGCATTGTGACGATATCAACGATATCATTGAAGCCGCGAAAGCCATCCACGCCGGTGGTGTGGAGATCGTGGCGGTCTCGCTTGGAGCAGATGGTTCCCTGGCAGTCGGAAAGGAAGGGATTTTCCGTGCGGTGGTTCCGAAGATCGATGCGGTAAATACCGTAGGCTGCGGAGATTCCATGATCGCAGGCTTTGCCCTTGGATTAAGTGAGGGACTTTCTCTGGAAGAGACTCTGCGAAGAGCCAGTGCGATCTCAGCAGCGGCAGCCATGCGCGAGGAAACGGGCTTCTTTGTGATGGAGGATATGGAGGCTCTTCTTCCGAAGATCGAGATCAGGCGTTTATAAGATAAGCTTATAATAAGAAAATTTTTATAAAAAAGGAGATGTAAAGATGGCAGAAGTTATCAATCCGGCAATTGTGCCGAAAGTGACACTTCCTTCCGGCGAGCAGGTTCCGTGTGTCGGAATGGGAACCTTCGGTTCCGACCGTGTATCCGCAGAGGATGTATCTGCAGCTGTTGCAGGCGCGATCCGCAGTGGCTACCGTATGTTTGACTGTGCCGCATGCTACGGAAACGAGCATGAGATCGGACAGGTATTTAAGGACGCTTTTGACGAAGGTGTTGTAAAGCGTAAAGAACTATTTATCATGACAAAGGTATGGAACGACATGCACAGAAGAGTAGAGGAAGCCTGTGATAAGAGCATTAAGGATCTTCAGTGCGATTATGTGGATATGTATTTCATCCACTGGCCATTCCCGAACTATCATGCACCGGGATGTGATGTGGATTCCAGAAATCCGGATTCCAAACCCTTCAGTGTGGAGGAGTTTATGGATACATACCGCCAGTGTGAGGCGTTGGTAGAAAAAGGAAAGATCCGTTATATCGGTATTTCCAATATGACCATTCCGAAGCTTGAGGCAGTTCTTCCGCTCATGAAGATCAAACCTGCAACCTGTGAGCTTGAGCTTCATGTATGCTTCCAACAGCAGGAGCTTTATGATTATCTGGTAGAGCATAACATCCAGCCGGTAGGCTATATGCCGATCGGTTCTCCACGCAGACCGGAGAGAGATATCTGCCCGGAGGATGTTGCGGATCTGGAGGTTCCGGAGATGCAGGCAATCGCAAAGGCACATGGTGTTCATCCGGCTCTGATCGCTCTGAAGTGGGCACATCAGAGAGGAGAAATCTCCATTCCGTTCTCTGTGCACAACTATGCAAGCAACCTGAAATGTGTTACAGAGGATCCACTTACAGAAGAGGAAATGGCAACCATCGCAACTCTGGAAAAAGGCAACCGTCTTGTAAAAGGCCAGGTATTCCTGTGGCATGGTGCAAATGACTGGCATGACCTCTGGGATGAGGATGGCGTTATCGTAAAATAATAAAAATATGCAGGAAAATCCCGTGTCCCATATGTTGGATGCGGGATTTCTTTGTATTTAATTTGGACTAAGAAACTCCGTTGTAAATTTTAACCAAACATGTTAACATATAAAAAGAATTAACAGTTATTGTTCACAGAAAGGACAGTAATCTTACCAATGAAAATGACAGAGACGGGGGGAAGGATCTGTCAGGGGGATGTGCAATAAAAACAACAGAAACTGATCAGAGGGGGACAACAGAAATTATGTATCGTATTTTACTGGTAGATGATGAGATACTTGTTCGAGATGCGATCCGGGAGAATATTGACTGGAAAGCAATGGACTGTGAGCTGGTAGGAGACTGTGATAACGGGAAAGCAGCAGCGGAATTTGTACAGAACCATCCGGTGGATATCGTGCTTACAGATATCCTTATGCCATATATGGATGGTATGGAACTGAGCCGTTTTCTCCATGATAATTATCCGGACATCGTGATCGTGATCTTCAGCGGATTCGGAGAATTCGAGTATGCCAAGAAGGCGATCCAGTATGGTGTCAGTGAATATATGCTGAAGCCGGTGACAGCCATGGAACTCAGAAATGTTATCGGAAAAATGAAGGAGAAGGTGGACCAGCAAAGAAAAGAAAAAGAGAAGCTGGAACGTCTGACACAGACTTCCGAGAATTATCAGAAAAACGCCATTGTGATCCGTTCCAGAGCGCTGCAGGGCTTTGTGGATAATATCAAGACACGGCAGGAAAGTCTGGAAGAGCTTGCAGCACTGGGAATCGATCTTGAGGCAGCATGTTATCGTGTGGCTGTTTTTGATCTGGATCTGTATTCGGACGGCAGTCAGCTTACTGCGGAGAAACGCCAGGAGAGTGCACTGATGTCTTTTGTCCTTTTTAATATCAGTGATGAGATCATCAGCAAGGAAAAAGCAGGAGTGGCATATCAGGCCGGAAATAACAAGGTCGGTGCTCTTTTCATGGGAAACCGTACCAGAGAGTTTGAACAGAAGATCATGGAGATCTGCAGGACGATTCAGGATAAGCTGAAGGAACTGATGTCGCTGGATATTTCTATCGGTGTGGGAAGCTGGGCCAGAACTCAGCAGGAGCTTCGTGTATCCCATGAACTTGCTGAGAAAGCTATTGAATATCGTTATCTCCTTGGAGGAAGCCTTCTTATTGATATGGAAGAACAGCCGGAGGAAAAAAATCTTTCCATTAAAGCTTATGTAGAGAAGCTGCCAGCTGCTCTGAAAGCGGGTAAAAAGGAAAACGCAGAGCATATTCTGGAACAGATCTCTTCTGAGATCAAGGAAGCGCGGGTGGATAAGAGTCGTGCCTGCGTGTATCTTCAGCAGATCATCCGTGCAGCAGATGAAACCTGTGAGGATATGGTTCCGGACAACAGGCTTTTTTCCAAAAGAGAAGCACTTCTGCAGCAGGTTACGGAGCAGAATTCTTTTGACAGTGCTGTTGAACTGGTCAGGAATCATATCGGAGAGATTTTCCAGACACTTTCCGATGCAAACAGCTCCAGCGGACAGCGTCAGGCCAGACTTGCCCTGGATTATATCCAGAAGAATTATATGGATCCGGATTTAAGCCTGAACAGTATCTGTTCCTATCTGAATATCAGTACAAGCTATTTCAGTACGATCTTTAAGGATCTTACGGGAGAGACTTTTACAGAGGTTCTGATCCGTACCCGTATGGAGAAGGCGAAGGAACTTCTGGAGAATACAACTATGAAGAATTATGAAATTGCCGAGAAAGTCGGATTTGCAGATCCCCATTATTTTGGGATCTCCTTCAAAAAAATGACCGGCTGCACACCAACAGAATATGCAAGGGAGAAACGTAAATGAGAGATATCCGGTTTGCGGCAAAGATCATAGGAAAATTTAAGAGTATCCAGAGTGCGATCTTTGCGGTAGTGACGGTGCTGCTTTTAAGTGCGGTGCTGGTCATAACAGGTGTTTCCATGAGATATACCCGCAATTCTATTTTTGAAAATTCTGCTGTCTACACCCAGAATATCGTGCAGCAGATGAATCAGAATATTGATTCCTATATTGATTACATGGAAAATATAGCTTATATGATTTCCAGTAACGAGGATGTACAGCAATATCTTTTTGGCGACAATGTGGACGATGGAACAAGAGAGCGCCTGCTCAATCAGTTCAAGACTATTCTGGACGGACGAAGTGATATCCGAAATCTTGGGATCATTGGAAGTAATGGACGGAAGCTGATCAACGACGGCAAGCAGTCTGTGAATCCGGATCTGAAGCTTTCCACCCAGGAGTGGTATCTGGAAGCTTTACAGAAGCCGGAAGGCCCGCTTCTTACATCTTCTCATGTACAGCACATCATCAGCGGAGAGCGTCCGTGGGTGATCACTTTAAGCAGGGGAATCCGTAATTTTTCCAACAGTGGTGAGAAAGAGGGAGTCTTTTTTATTGATCTGAATTATAGTGCCATCAGTGAACTTTGTGATCAGAATACGATCGGGAAAAAGGGATACGCATTCATTCTGGATGAAAGCGGAAATATAGTATACCATCCCCAACAGCAGCAGCTTTACAATGAATTGCAGACTGAAAATATCGACCTGATCGTGAAATCAAAAGAAGATACGGTGCGTACCGAAAGGGGAAACAGAGGAAAGCTGTATTCTATTTCCAGATCAAATAAAACCGGATGGACCGTTGTGGGCTGTATGAGCGTCAGCGAACTTCTGCGCAAGAGCAATCAGGCACAGAGTATTTATGTGCTTATTTCCGCACTTCTGATGATCGTGGCACTGCTTTTTTCCAGATTTCTGGCAAAGAGTCTCACATATCCTCTTCAGCGTCTCAGAGATTCCATGTCCAGAGTACAGGAAGGGCATTTTGACGGAGCAGATGTGGAAATCGATTCAGAGAATGAGATCGGAAGCCTGACGAAATCTTTCAATGTGATGACACATAGGATACAGGATCTTATGGAGCAGAACGTGAAGGAACAGGAAGCAAAGAGAAAAAGTGAGCTTAAGGCCCTTCAGTCCCAGATCAATCCTCATTTTCTCTACAATACCCTGGATTCGATCATCTGGATGGCAGAGGGCAGAAAGTACGAAGAGGTTGTTCTGATGACAGCATCCCTGGCACGTCTTCTTCGTCAGAGCATCAGTAATGAAGATGAAGTGGTTCCTCTCGCAAGGGAAGTGGAGTATGCCAAGGGTTATCTTACAATCCAGAAGATGCGTTACAAGGACAAGCTGGAATTCGAGATCGATGTAGAACCTTCTATACTAAATATCCCTCTGATCAAGCTGGTTCTCCAGCCGATCATTGAAAATGCCATCTATCATGGACTGAAATATAAAGAGAGTAAGGGACTTTTGCAGGTAAAAGGCTTTATGAAGGATGGAAATGCAGTTCTTCAGGTGATCGACAACGGTGTAGGTATGGATGAGGAAACATTGTCACATATTTATGATAAACATAAGGTGAATTATCATTCCAATGGTGTGGGTGTTTACAATGTACAGAAACGTCTGAAGCTTTATTATGGAGAAAATTACGGGATCACCTATGAAAGTGAAAAAGGTGTCGGAACCACTGCCACGATCACCATTCCGGGAATACAGGAGGAATCAATATGAAAAAACATAGAAAACTCCTGACTTTAGGAGTGGTCATCTGCCTTGTGGCGGGGCTTGTAGCCGGAATAGTCTATTATAAACAGGTAGAAGAAGAGAGAAAACTATCGCTGATCTATATTCCGAAGGTTGTAGACGGTACCAACGATTTCTGGACATCACTGATCCAGGGGGCGGAGATGGCTGCAAAGGAATATAATGCAGATATCCGCGTATGGGCACCTGAGGAAGAGAATGATGTGGATGGGCAGAACAAGCTGATCGAAAGGGCAACAGAAGAAAAACCGGACGCGATCCTGATCTCGCCGTCCAGCTTCACTGAATCCGACCAGCTTTTGAAGAAGGCAAAGGAACAGGGAATACATATCGCATTTATTGATTCCTACACACAGGAAGAGGTCCAGGATCTTACCGTTGCGACCGATAATCTGGAAGCGGGACAGATCCTTGGCAGGTTTGCGAAGGATCTTGTGGGAACGGATGATCAGATTGCGATCGTTTCACACGTAAAGGGTGTATCTACGGCAGTTGAAAGAGAAAAAGGTTTCCGGACAGGACTTGGCAGTCGGAAGGATAATATCGTGGATGTGGTATACTGTGATTCTCAGTATGACAAGTCCTATGAGCTTACAAAAGAGCTGATGAAAAAATATCCGGATCTCAAGATGATCGCGGGGATGAATGAATATTCCTCTGTAGGTGCTGCAAGAGCAGTAAAGGCAGCAAAAGCAGAGAACCGGATCAGGGTGGTGGGAGTAGACAGCTCACAGGAGGCCGTTCAGCTGATGGAACACGGAATCTTCCAGGGAATCGTTGTACAGAAGGCATTTAAAATGGGGTATGTGGGTGTTCGGGAAACAGTTAAGATGCTGCGTGGAGAAAACTATAAAAAGAATATTAATTCCGGGTGCCAGCTGGTAACTCCTGACAATATGTATACCAGTGAGATCGAAAAACTGCTTTTCCCGTTTAATACGTTAAAAACATATGGTGATCTTACACCGTAAATAGTCATAAATGCACAAAGAAAAGGGTTAAATATTTACAGTACAGTAAATATTTAACCTTTTTTTGAAAGATATTCTATTACAATTATTGATTTTTGACGGTATTATAATAACCAAGAAAACACAAGATACGTGCAAAACGTGAGGAGGGTAAAAATTGGAAAAGTTAAAACAAAATCCAATCGTTAAGAAGCTCGGATTGAACAGAATACTTCTTGTCTGTGTTCTGATTCTTATGTTCCTGGTTTTTAAAGTAGTTCTTGGAAACAAGTTTCCGGCTGTTGACAGTATCAAGTCTACTTTGAACTATGTGTACTTCCTGGGCTTTTTGTCACTTGGCGTTACATTCGTAATCGCTACAGGAGGAATTGATTTCTCCATCGGACCTGTAATGTTCTGCTGTGCACTGGTATCCGGTTACTGCATGACATCCTACAAGGTTCCATGTGCAGTTGCCATGATCCTTTGCATTCTGATCGGTCTCTGCTTTGGTATTTTCAATGGCTGGATGGTTTCTTACATGTCAGTACCGCCATTCATTATTTCCATGGCATCCATGAATATTGCAAAAGGTATTGCTTCTGTATTCACAAAAACACAGTCAGTAAGCTGGCCGGCAGCCAGTGAGGCAAACGGCTGGTTCCGTAATATCGTTTCCGTAAACGGCTTCCCTGTAGGAATCATTATCTTCCTGGGAATGGCAGTTATCTGCGGTATCGTTCTTTACAACACAAAACAAGGACGTTACATCCTCTGCCTTGGTTCCAACAAAGAGGCTGTCCGTCTTTCCGGTGTTAACACAAAGAAATGGGAAATGCTTGCTTATGTGATCTGCGGATTCCTGGTAGGTATTGCAGCACTCTTCTTTGTAGCTACATACACAACTGTTCAGCCTGGCTATGGCGATCAGTACAACAACGAGGCTATTGCAGGCTGCGTTATGGGTGGTACATCCATGGTTGGTGGACTTGCTTCCATCGGCGGTACTGTAATCGGCGTATTCATCATCTCTCTTCTTCAGCAGGGCATCATGGCATTTGGTCTTGGTAAAGGACAGCAGATGATCATCACAGGTATCATTGTTATCGTTGCAGTTTATATCGACGTTTCTGCAAGACGCAGAAAGAACTGATCTTAGAGGGAGGATGCGACAATGGGTGAAGTTATTTTAACTATGAAGGACATTGATAAGTCCTTTCCTGGAGTTCATGCTCTGGATCACGTTAATTTCGAAGTAAAACGCGGCGAAGTACATGCACTTATGGGAGAAAACGGTGCCGGTAAATCAACACTGATGAAGGTTCTTACCGGTATTTATCAGAAGGATTCAGGTTCCATCGTTTACAAAGGACAGGAAACAGAATTCCACAATACACGTGAGGCACAGGATGCCGGCGTTGTAATCGTACATCAGGAGCTGAACATGGTAGGTGATCTTACCGTTGCTCAGAACATCTTCATCGGACGTGAGCCGAAAAAAGGTTTCCGCATTGATGACAAAAAGATGATCGAGGATTCAAAGAAGCTTTTCCAGGATCTGAACATTGAGATCAATCCGAAGGAAAAGATGAAAAACCTGACAGTCGGAAAACAGCAGATGTGTGAGATCGCAAAAGCAATTTCCCATAAAGCTGAGGTTATCATTTTTGATGAGCCTTCCGCAGCACTGACAGAGAAAGAGATCGCGGACCTGTTCGAGATCATCCGTGACCTTCGTAAGAAGAATCTTGGTATCGTGTATATCTCACACCGTATGGATGAGATCAAAACCATCACAGACCGTGTAACAGTCATGCGAGATGGTGGTTACGTAGGAACCCTCATCACAAAAGACAGTACAAAAGAAGATATCATCAACATGATGGTTGGTCGTGTTATCTATGAGGATCCGAAGCAGGAGAGTGCGATTCCGGCAGATGCACCGGTAGTTCTTAAGGTTGAGCACCTGAATGCAGGCAAGATGGTTCAGGATGTAAGCTTTGAGCTGAGAAAAGGTGAGATCCTTGGTTTCTCAGGACTGATGGGCGCCGGACGTACTGAGACAGCCAGAGCACTGTTCGGAGCAGACCCGAAACAGAGTGGTAAGATCTCTGTTATGGGTAAAGACGGACAGCTTCACGAGGTAACCATCAACAGCCCGCAGGATGCTGTTAAATACGGTATCGGTTATCTGTCAGAGGACAGAAGAAGATATGGCTGTGTTGTACAGAAATCTGTAACAGAAAATACTACACTGGCAACCATGGAAGAGTTTACCAATGGTATTTTTATCAACAAGGCAAAAGAGAAACAGGTTGCAGAGAAATATGTAAATGAGCTTGCAACAAAGACACCGACCACCGACCAGCTGGTAGTAAACCTTTCCGGTGGTAACCAGCAGAAGGTTGTTATTGCTAAATGGCTGACACGAGACAGCGATATCCTTATTTTCGATGAGCCGACCAGAGGTATCGATGTTGGTGCCAAGAACGAAATCTACAAATTAATGAACAGACTGGCAGCAGAAGGCAAATCCATTATCATGATTTCTTCTGAGATGACGGAAGTTCTCCGAATGAGTGACCGTATCATCATCATGTGTGAGGGTAAAGTTACCGGATGTATTGATATCTCCGAGGCAACCCAGGAAAACATCATGGACAAGGCCACACGGAATATCGATTAAGGAGGAAAGTCATGACTAAGAAGAAAAAAAGTATTTTAAGTGATCAGAGATTTATTGTTTTGCTCGTTATCATTGTCCTGTGTGCAATATTCTCAGGCTTGAGTAAAGAATTCAGACAGTACACCACGATCCTGAGTATGCTGGATTTCTCATATTACGATCTTCTTATGGCGATCGGAGTTACATTCCCGCTTATCACTGGTGGTGTTGACCTGTCAATCGGAACTGGTATGGTAGCATACGCACTGATCGCCGGAACACTGATCAGAAACAACAATTGCCCGGTAGCTCTGGCAATGCTGATCTGTATTGTTCTTGGTATCGCAGTCGGTGCACTGAACGGTGTACTGATCGGTGTTATGAACCTGCCGCCGTTCCTGGCAACACTTTGTACCTGTATGATCACCCGTGGTGCCGGATCTCTCTGCAGTGCGACACCTTGGCCGGGACTTACACAGGATGGTGGATGGTTCCACACAATCTTTAAAGTAACTGTTGGTACAGGAAGAAGTGCTTCCCGTTATCCGCTTGGATTTTTGTGGATGATCATTCTGGTTCTTCTTATGGAGTACATCCTGAACCACACCAAATTCGGTCGTTACACAATTGCGATCGGTTCCAACAAAGAGGCAGCAGCCCTTTCCGGAATCAATACAAAGTTCTATCACGTAATGGTATACGTTGTCTGCGGTCTGTTTACAGGTCTTGCAGCAATCGCATACGCAGCAGTAACACCTACTGTACAGCCTGGTACTGGTGCCGGACTTGAGATGGATGCTATCGGGGGTGTATTCGTTGGTGGTGTAGCAGCTACCGGTGGATATGGTTCCGTGATCGGTACATTCGTTGGTATCTTCGTCATCATGCTTCTGAAAACAGGTCTTCCATATATCGGCCTGCAGGCAAACTGGCAGCAGATCATCACTGGTATCGTTTTGATCGTAGCCGTTCTGATCGATATCCTGAAAGAGAAAAAAGCAGCACACTGATATTAAGAAGTGTGTATAATAAGTAAGGGTGCTGTTTACAGAGAAATGTGAACAGCACCCGATAATCAAAGATGTGAAACGCCAAGGGGTAGCAACGGCGTATGAACATAAAAAACTATATAATATATTTTAAGGAGGAAATATTATATGAAAGCAAAAAAGGTTATGGCATTAATGCTCTGTGCAGCAATGGTAACAAGCATGAGCGCAACAGCAGCTTTTGCAGCTGAGGAGAAAGAAGATGCAGCAACAGAGGAATCCGCAGATTCCACAGCAGCTGAGGATCCTACCGCACAGTTCGACGGACTGAAAGCAAACGAAGCTTATGAGTTCCCGATGATGGTTAAATCTTTCCAGTCTACATACTGGGATGCAGCTCAGGAAGGTATGAAGAAAGCATCTGAGGAGCTGGGCGTTACTTATAAAGCACAGGGACCGAACAGTGAGTCCGATATCGCTGACCAGGTTAACATGATCAACACAGCTATCGGCTCCAATCCTGTTGGATTAGGACTTGCAGCTTGCGATACATCTTCTGTTCAGGATGCTCTTAAGACATGTGCAGAAAAAGGTATCCCGGTTGTAACTTTCGATACAGGTATCGCTGATGCTCCGGAAGGATCTGTAGTATGCGAGGTTTGTACAGACAACGCACAGGCTGGTGCAGTAGCAGCTGAGAATATGTACAACTCCATTAAAGACGTTGTTAAAGATGCTGACGGACAGGTTATCATCGGTGAGGTTAACCAGGATGCAACAGCTCAGAACATTCAGCAGCGTGGTACTGGATTCATCAACAAGATGATCGAGCTTCTTCAGGCTGATGGCAAGACTGTAGCAGTAAGCGGTAACGAGTTCTATGTTAACGCAGCAGAGGGTGCTGATGCTGATGCTAAAGACGCAGACGTTGTTATCCAGGTAGCTGTTCCGGCACAGACAACTGTAGAGCTTTGCTCCACAGAGGCTCAGGCAATCCTTTCCCAGGAGAACTGTATCGCAGTATTCGGTTCCAACCAGGTTTCTGCAGAGGGTGTTCTTGCAGCAAATGCTAACCTTAACGTTCTTGGTTCTGACCCGGCAAACGGTGATGTAGTTGGTGTTGGTTTCGATGCTGGTTCTATCATCAAAGCAGCTGTTAAAGATGGCACATTCATTGGTGCTGTTACACAGTCTCCTCTTATGATGGGATACTATGCAATCTACGCTCTGACAGCAGCAGCAAACGGCCAGGAGCTTGAGGATGTTCCTACAGACGGTTACTGGTATGATGCAACAAATATGGAAGACGAGGATATCGCTCCTAACCTTTATGACTAATCAAATCATATAATTGATAAGATCGTGAAGTTATAATGAACGCGGATTGCGTTCGGACGTATGAAATAAGAGATCCGCTGGCTGATTCAGTCAGCGGATTTTTTAAACAAATAATGTAGTAGTTCATAAATAATCGCTGTATTATTGGCAAATAAAGACACTTTTTTTGACAAAAGAGGTTCTTATCACCGGAAGGATCCTGATGTATGATAAATACAACATCAGATATGAAAGTGATCAGAAGCTTACATATTGAGGAGGATTTAAAAATGGCAACATATTATTTAGCAGTAGATATCGGAGCATCCAGTGGACGTCACATTCTGGGACATATGGAAAACGGAAAAATGATCCTGGAAGAAATCTATCGTTTTGAGAACGGCATGGTTAAGAAGGATGGAGAGCTCTGCTGGGAGTTTGACCGCCTTTTCAACGAGATCGTAAATGGTCTTAAGAAATGTAAAGAGATCGGCAAGATCCCGGTAAGCATGGGTGTTGATACCTGGGGTGTTGACTTCGTGCTTCTAGACAAGGATGACAAGGTTCTTGGCAACACGGTAGGCTACCGTGATCATCGTACAGAGGGAATGGACGAGGAAGTTTATAAGACAATTTCCCTGAAGGATCTGTATGCAAGAACCGGTATCCAGAAAGCAATCTACAACACTGTATATCAGCTGATGGCAGTGAAGAAGAAACATCCGGAGTATCTGGAGCAGGCAGAGACACTTCTTCATGTACCGGATTATTTCCATTTCCTTCTTACAGGAAAGAAAACCTGTGAATACACAGAGGCAACCACAGGACAGCTTGTCTGCCCGACAACTAAGGACTGGGATTATGAGCTGATCGATATGCTGGGATATCCGAGAAAGATTTTCCAGAAGCTGATCATGCCTAGCACAAGCATCGGACATTTAACAGACGCAGTGAAAGAAGCAGTTGGCTTTGACCTTGAGGTTGTAGCACCGGCTACACATGACACAGGATCTGCAGTTCTGGCTGTTCCGGCAAATGATGACGATTTCATTTATATCAGCTCCGGCACATGGTCTCTGATGGGAATTGAGAGAAAAGAAGCAGACTGCTCTGAGAAGAGTTGTGAGATGAACTTCACAAATGAGGGCGGATATGCGGGACGTTTCCGTTATCTGAAGAACATCATGGGTCTTTGGATGATCCAGTCTGTACGTCACGAGTTTGATGATGCATACAGCTTCGCACAGATCTGTGAAATGGCTGAGGAGGCTAAGGATTTCCCATCAAGAGTAAACGCAAACGACGAGTGCTTCCTTTCTCCTGAGAACATGACAAAAGAGGTTCAGGATTATTGCCGCAGAACAGGACAGCAGGTTCCGGAAACTCTTGGAGAGATCGCAACAGTTATCTACACAAGTCTTGCAGATTGCTACGCTAAGATCGCAAAGGAGATCGAGGAGATGACAGGAAGAACCTACAGCCGTATCCATATCGTAGGCGGTGGTTCCAATGCAGGATACTTAAATGAGCTGACTGCAAAAGCTACAAAGAAAGAAATCCATGCAGGCCCTGGTGAGGCTACTGCAATCGGTAATATCACAGCACAGATGCTGAAGGCCGAGGAGTTTAAAACGATCGAGGAGGCTCGTACAACCATCCATGAGTCCTTCGGTATTAAAGTATACAAAGCATAAATAATTGGAGGTCTTATTATGTTAGTTAACACAAAGGCAAAAGTTGGTGTATTTTCAATTGCTTTAGGCGCATATCTTCCGCAGTTTCCGTCACTGGTGCCGGAATTTGAGGCACAGTACGACGCATTCAAGAAAACGATCCCGGATACAGTAGAGATCGTTGACGGCGGAATGGTGACAACAAAAGAGCAGGCAATGGTGGCAGGAGATAAGTTCCGTGCAGCAGATGTTGACCTTGTATTTCTTCAGATGCTGACATACGCAACATCCTACAACATGCTTCCGGCGATCCGTGATCTGGATGTTCCGGTTGTTCTTGTAAACGTTCAGAAGATCAAAGCGCTGGATTATGAGCACACTGACATTGCCTCCTGGCTGGGTGAAGGCTATGCATGCGGTGCTGTAGGCGAGGCAGTTGCTGACCTTGAGAGAGCAGGCAAGAGACATGCGGTTATCACAGGCGTTGTAGAAGGCGGAGATCCTGCAGTTCAGGCTGAGATCGAAGACTGGTGCAAGGCTGCTCAGGTAAGAAGAAGATTCCGTGAGACTAACATTGCGCAGATCGGAAGACCATATCCGGGTATGATGGATCTGTATATTGATGAGACAAACCTCTATAACAGAATGTTCCTCTACACAAAACAGTTCGACTGGGAGAAGATGTGGGCGATCGCTGATGATATTACAGATGAGGAGGCAATCCGGGCAAAAGCACAGGATATCCTTGATACATTCGATATTGAGGGCGGCGGCACCATTGAGAAAGTATGGGATATGGCAAAATATGTAGTTGCTTTTGAGGAGTGGGTAAAAGACGAGCATCTTGGAATGATCGCTTCCCATTACGACGGATTTGCACAGGGTAAAGCAGGAGTCCTTGACAGTATGCTGATCCCGGCTTTCTCCATGCTGATCAAACAGGGTACTGCATGTGCGGTAGAGGGTGACATGAAGGTTGCCATGGCAATGAGTATCTTAAAGACAATTTCCGGTACAGGCCAGCTTTCTGAGATGTACTCCATCGATTTCAACGATGACATCTGCATCATCGGACATTCCGGAAGCGGTGACGCTGACATCTCCGACAAGAAACCAACCATGAAAATCGTGCCGGTATTCCACGGCAAAACAGGCGGCGGATACCTGACACAGTTCTATCCATACACAGGCCCTGTAACCTACCTTGCAATCACTCAGGATAAAGACGGAAACTTCAAATTCGTTGTAGCTGAGGGCGTAAACGAGGAGGGACCGATCCTTTCCTTCGGTGATACAAACATGAGAACACGCTTCACATGCGGAGCAAGAGAGTTCGTTAACCGCTGGAGCGAGGCTGGCCCGACACATCATATGGCAGCTGCTACAGGAAGACACATCGATACGATCCTGAAGGTTGCAAAAATCTTTAACGTACCGGTAGATATCGTGACAAGATAAATTCTTTCTTATGTATTCAACCTAAAACATATTCAAAAAAGGAGACTGCGCGGAGCGGTCTCCTTTTTCAGTGGGAAAAATAAGATAAAAAAGATCTGCCGGAAATGCAGCAGGCAGATTCGGCAGATTTTGGTTTTGCAGTTATTTTTTATGCATAAGTGTGTGCTCCCTAGAAAGCTCATCGTGCAGCTGGATGGAAGACCAGTGCTGAGTTACCGGTGTGAGCATGGCCTTCAGTGCAACAGGCGGGATCTGGTTTTCACGGAAAAAAGCAAGAAAATCATCCATCTGTGCACTGGAAAAATCCTTCAGCACGATCATCTCATCACTGAAATTGCTTCCCAGATTAAACTGGGATGAGGGATGAAATCCCGGAATCTCAAAAAGATATCCCAGCGGATGAAGAAATTCCGGCGCAGTGACGATCCGTGTCTTAACCTTCTGACGGTTCAGATAGCGGCGGATCTGGCGAAGTCGTTCTGGGTCGTTAAAATTATATAAAAGAGCTTCTGGCTGTGTATTCATATAGTGTCATACCTCATTTCTGAATAAAGATTTTTGTGGAACATAAGTTACTTTTCGCGATGTGCAGGGAAGCGGATCTCAACCTCTGTCCCCTCTCCAGGCTTGCTGGAATAAGTGAGTCCGTAATTATTTCCATAGAGAATTTGGAGTCTCCGGTGGGTATTATAAACTGCGATATTTGTGCCGCCGGACTGGCTTTTTCCCTTTCCGGAAAGGATAGTTGACAGGATTTCCGGCGAAATCCCAACACCGTCATCGGAAATCAGAAGAACAATATCCTCATTTTCCATCCATCCGGTAATAACAATAGTTCCGGATTTTGATTCTTTTTCCAGGATCCCGTGAAGAATGGAATTTTCCACAACAGGCTGAAGAGTCAGCTTCGGGATCTGGTATTCTGAAAGCTCATCCGGGATATCCGTGATCAGCTCAATGCTGTCGTGGTAGCGCATATTCTGAAGCTGCACGTAGATGGTTACATGCTCCAGCTCCCTTGCAATGGTAGAGATTCCTTTTTTGCGGCTCAGAGTCAGCTTATAAAAACGGGAAAGACTTTGCACTGCGTGACTGATCTCATCGGTCTGTCCCTGCAGTGCCATCCAGTTGATCATATCCATGGTATTATAAAGAAAATGCGGATTGATCTGTGCCTGGAGGGAATTGAATTCTGCAATCCGGAGATCTTCTGCAGCCTTAGCCTGCTTCTCCATCAGTTCCTCCATTTTTCGAGTCATATAGTTGTAGGTATCGATAAGATTACCGATCTCATCATGTGCCTGTGGACTTTCCATAGGAGTAGGCGGGCCGTGGCGGACGGTCTGCATCTGCCGGATCACAGAAGAAAGTCTTCCGGTAATGGAATGAGCCAGTACATTGGCAAAAATCAGAGCCAGAACCAGAAAAACTGCATAGATCAGTACGATCTGGACCATCAGTCGGTTGCTCGCATGGATCAGCGGCGGGGAAGGAAGGACCGTCACCATAAACCAGTCCGTATTGGAAATGCTGTAAAAACCGGCATAAACCTTTGTGTCCAGAATGTTCCGCTCAATGAAGTTATTGGAAGACATAAAGGAAGCCTTGATGGTGTCGTAATCCAGTTGGTAGATTCCGGATAATGACAGATCTGAGGTAGCAACAATGGCATCACGTTCGTTTACAATATATGAAACACTTCCTTCCAGAGATAGATTGTCGGAAAGAATGGAAGTAAGCTTGTCATCGGAATAATACACTGCCAGATAAGCCTTATAGGCAGTGGAGTGATAATAAAGGCTTAAAGGGCAGATATATGCCATATCACCATAATTCTTTTTTTCCCTGGGACCAAGATAGAAGGAAGGACAGAACATTTCCTGGGTGTTCCGGTTTCCCTGAAAGATACCGTACCAGTAGGTACCTTTCGCCTGACTTAAGGGAGCAAGGATATTCTTAGTGTTGGGATAAGTATCCAGTGTCTTCAGATCATCAGGAAAATCCACATAGATCTGTACATCGGTAACAATGGAATCTGTGGTCAGACGCTGAACGGCATTTTTAAAATCAGTGGCATGGTTAGATGTTGCAAGCTGTTCTGCTGAATCGCTGACCGGCATATAAAAAAGTTCCTGAAAAAAATTCTGTCCTGTAATATTCCGGGTAGTAGCGAGGATCGTATCCATAGTCCGTTCGATCAGAGGTGCAGTTTTTGCGGAGGCGTCCTGCTCCTGCCGGATGGTATTGGAAACCACCATGCTATAAAGTCGTCCATAAAAAAGAAAGGCGGTAAGACAGGCAGGAATTACCACAATGCTGATCAGGGCAATGGTGAATTTTGTCTGCAGGTTTAAATTCAGGTAGCCGTTTTTGAAACGGCGCCAGAGGGCCCTCATGACATTTTCTCCCGGTATTCAGACGGGGAAAAGCCGGAGTATTTTTTGAAGCTTTTTCCGAAGTAATTGCCATCCGTATAGCCTACCTTGGAAGAAATCTCGGAAATCTTGTATTTGGGATCGGAAAGCAGCTGCTTGGCCTTTTCCATTCGGTATTCTGTCAGATATTGATTGAGAGTCTGTCCGGTCTCGCTTTTGAAAAAAGTGCATACATAAGATGCGGAAAGGTATACATGGCCGCTGATATCTTTTACGGAAAGTGTATCGTTCATATAGTTCCGGCTGATATAATCCTTGATCATAAAGATCGTGGAATTTTCCGGCTGGGAATTTTTCGTATCTTCAAAATACTGGGCGGTTTTTTCTTTCAGAGCTTTGTGAAGCTCTTCGTAGGTGAAGGCGTTGTTTAACGTATCTACGATCAGATCCTGCTTTTCATGAAGTTCGGTTTCCAGCTGATTTTTTTTACGGGAAGCCGAAAGTGTATTAAATAGCTGGTAATAAAGATCACGGATCTGGTTAGGCATAAATGTGTGATTGCAGCTATAATACCGGAAAAGCTCATCAAGAAACTGAAAACAGGGTTCTTCTTCTCCGGCCAGGAGATATTTGGAAAAAGTATTTTCCGGTGAATGCAGGGAATCCGGAACCGGTCCCTTCGGTGAAAGCAGGCGGATGGAATTTTCCGTCAGAAATGTTTTTTCCGGAAAGAAAAAACAGTTCTGCAGAAGGATCACGGCAGAAGCGTAGGACTGATAAACCCTGAAAATATCCGTTACGGTATTTCCGGCAGCGATCAGATGCTTTCCGCAGGTGTCATATTGTCTGGAAATATAGCTTCCCACTGCGGAAAGGGTAGTCGGGGAAAGGGCATTCCTTCCATATATATGGTGGACCAGATACTGAACTCTTTTTTCCACAAAAAGACATTTCAGATGGTAATGCTCCAGAAAACAGGAAATGTCGTTCTGGAGATCTTCCAGGAAAATACCGGAAGCCTCCATAGATTCATTAAGCTTTACGATCACAGAGGTAAAATTCATGCCGTTCTCAAGAAGCTCCGGCTGCCCCAGTTCCAGACAGAGATCTGCAATTTTGTTGTTATCGGAAGGTGGAAGAGTCAGCTGTTGTGCCAGCCGGGTAGCGATTTCCTGAGAATGGATCGCTTCGCCACGATGGGAGCGGAGCTTTTGTTTGTAAAGAGTCTGCGCTTCCAGAACTGCCGCCTGTACTTCCTCGGGATGCAGAGGCTTTTCGATGTAATTGATGGCTTTTAGTTTGATGGCAGCTTTCAGATACTCTTTGTCAGAATATCCGCTCATAAAGATAGGGATACTGTCCGGCAGGAATTTCTCCAGACGCTCCAGCATGGCAATGCCTGTCATCCGCGGCATCCGTACATCGCAGAGAATGATCTCAGGTTTATACAGTCTGGCCATTTCCAGTCCGTTCACACCATCATCTGCCTGAAGGATCTCGGTGATTCCCAGAGAATCCCAGTCGATAGATGAGATCAGTCCGGTACGCGTAAGTTCTTCGTCATCGACGATCAGTAATTTCATATACAATTCTCCAATCGAGCATAGCTTTATAGCTTCGTAAATCGGACGTTTACAGCTCTGTTTATATTCCCAGAAAACTGTAACGTCAGCGTTATCATTATAGCATAAAGTATATAGAAATACGAGAATGGGACAATGGTTTATGAGTAATATTTTACAGGGAAAAGAAGAATATTTTACCCTTATCCAAAAATATTCCCATTATCAATCTGTGGGCCGGATGATAGAATATAATCAGATTAAAGGAAAGGGAGGAGAAAGAGCCGTGTCAGAATATGTTCTTGAATTAAAAGGTATTACGAAGATATTCCCCGGTGTCAAAGCTCTGAATAATGTACAGTTCCAGCTCAAACCTGGCGAAGTTCATGCGCTGATGGGTGAGAATGGTGCTGGTAAATCTACGTTTATCAAGGTTATTACCGGAGTACATAAGGCAGAAGAGGGTGAGATGTTCTTAAACGGACAGAAGGTTGACTTCAAAGGTCCGAAGGATGCCCAGGAGGCAGGTATCGCTGCCGTATATCAGCACCCTACATCATATCCGCATCTTACAGTAGCCGAAAATATTTTTATGGGTCATGAGATCATTAAACATCATATGATCCAGTGGAAAGAGATGAATCAGGAGGCAAACAAGTACCTGAAGGAGCTGGATGCAGACTTTGACGCAACAGCAGAGATGGGTACACTTTCTGTTGCACAGCAGCAGATGGTCGAGATCGCCAAGGCACTTTCCACAAATGCGAAGATCATCATTCTGGATGAGCCGACAGCAGCACTTACCAGAAACGAGTCCGAGAAGCTTTACACACTGGTTGACAAGCTGAAAGAGAATGGTGTTTCCATTATCTTTATCTCCCATCGTTTCGAAGATATGTACCGTCTGGCTTCCAGAGTTACCGTATTCCGTGATTCCCAGTACATTGGAACCTATGATGTAGATGGAATCACAAACGCAGATCTGATCAAGGCAATGGTTGGTCGTGAGATTAACGATCTGTTCCCGAAACCGGAAGTGAAGTTTGGAGATGAGATGCTCCGTATCGAACATCTTTCCAGAATAGGATTTTTCAAGGATGTTTCTTTCAATGTACATGCAGGCGAGATCGTAGGTCTTACCGGTCTGGTTGGTGCAGGACGTACAGAGGTTATGGAAGCTGTCTGTGGAATTACCCGTCCGGACGAAGGAAAAGTTTTCCTTGAGGGAAAAGAAATTTATATCAAGACTCCGTCTGATGCAATGGAAAAAGGTATCATCCTTCTTCCAGAGGACAGACAGAAACAGGGTCTGGTTATGAGCTGGGGACTTGGAAGAAACGTAACACTTCCGATCATCAGCAAATATGCAAAATCCGGATTTAACGATGAGAAGGCAGAAAGAGAACTTTCCAAGAAACTTCTTGAGGAAGTAGATACCAAGGCAGTCGATATCTTCCAGCCGGCAAGCTCTCTGTCTGGTGGTAACCAGCAGAAAGTTGTTGTTGCGAAAGCTCTTGCTCAGGAAATGAAAGTAGTTATCATGGATGAGCCGACAAAGGGTGTCGATGTCGGAGCCAAAGCTGAGATTTATGCGATCATGGGAGACCTTGCAAAGAAAGGATATGCAATCATCCTGATCTCTTCCGAGATGCCGGAGATCCTGGGTATGGCGGACCGTATCATTGTTATGTGTAATGGCCGCAAGACAGGAGAACTGAACAGAGGAGAGGCAACACAGGAGGGAATCCTTGAGCTGTCCATGGAAAAGAGCACTGGAAAGGGGACTAAATAATGGAAAAGAAATCTGTCATCAAGAAGATTACAGGCTCCCGAGAGGCTCTGCTGGCAATTATCGTAATCGTGCTGTTTGCAGTTGTCACAGCGATCAGCCCGTCATTCCTTACGCCAAAGTCACTCATGGAGATGCTGAAAAATAATGCAGTAACAATGGTAATGTCACTTGGTATGTTATGTGTCATGCTGGTAGGCGGAATTGATATTTCCATTATGTCAACTCTGGCACTTTCCGGTATGTCCATCGGTATGCTTCTGAAATACGGACATATCACAAGCACATTACTTGCTTTCATCATTGCAATGGCAATCGGTATTGCCTGCGGACTGGTTGTAGGTCTTGTAATTTCAAGAGCAAACGTTCCGCCGATCATTGCAACCATGGGCTTTATGTACATCTACAGAGCAATGGGATATCTTGTTTCTCACGGTGGTGAGTGGGCAAGTGCCGCAGCTCTCGGTGATTTTAAGAATTTTGCCACCACAAATTTCCTTGGAATCAACAAGGTAATCTGGGTGATCATCGTATGCTACGTAGTATTCTTCTTCTTTATGAAATGGACAAGAACCGGTCGTAGGATCTACGCAGTAGGAAGTAACGCAAGTGCAGCACAGGTTTCCGGTATCAATGCAAAGAATATCAACCTTCTTGTATATGTGATCATGGGATTCCTCGCAGGTCTTGGCGGAGCACTTCAGGTATCTGTTTATGCTTCTGCAATGCCTGATATGCAGTACGGTGGTGAGATGGATGTTATCGCAGCCTGCGTTATCGGTGGTGTAAGCATGAGCGGTGGACGTGGAACCGTAGTAGGTGCATTCCTCGGTTCCATTATCCTTGCAACGATCGCAAAAGCTCTTCCGCTTGTAGGTATCAGTTCACTGTGGCAGAACATGATCAAGGGTGTTATCATCCTGGTAGTAGTTGTGATCAACGTTGTTCTGCAGAGAATCGCAGATAAAAACGCATTAAAGGGAAGGGAGATGTAAATCATGGCTGGAAAATCTGGAAGAAGTATTAACAATGTGCCGGAAAATCCGATGAAACACATCATATTCAGTTGGGAAGGCATCCTGGTCATTCTCTTTATCCTGGTAAATATTTTCTGCGCATCATTTTCTGAGTTTTATAATATGAAGAGTGTTCTTCGTCAGATGCCGGTTTACCTTGCAGAGGTATTCATGATGTTTCCAATGGCGTACATCCTGGTATTAGGCGAGATTGATATTTCCGTAGGTGCGATCGTGTGTCTCTCCGCTACCTTAAGCTGTATGGTCTGCAACACAAACGCTCCGTTCATTGTAGTAGTACTTACAGCACTGGTTGTTGGTGCCCTCTGTGGTGCGGTTAACGGATTTATCCTTACCCGTTTCAAGGAGCTGCCTCCAATGATCGTAACACTGGCAACACAGATCATCTTCCGTGGTATCGCTGAGGTAACACTTGGAGCCGGCGGAAGTATTGCGATCACAAACACAGATGGCTTCCGTGCTATCGGTGGAAAGGTTGGAAATATTCCATATATTCTTTTCCTGGTGCTGATCCTTGGTGTACTTTTTGCGATCTTTCTTGGAAAGAGTACATTTGGACGCCGTACATATGCGATCGGAACAAACCGTGTGGCAGCTTATTACGCAGGTGTTCACGTAGAGAAGATCCGTTTCATCATCTACACAGTTATGGGACTTATGTCCGGACTTTGCGCAGTATTCCTGGTATCCTCTTCCTACGGTGCAAATACAACAACCGGTAACGGATTTGAGATGGATGCCATTGCAATGGCAGTATTCGGAGGTATCTCCTCCACAGGTGGTAAAGGTAACCTGGCCGGCGGTATCATTTCTGCATTCATCATCGTATGCTTACGAGTTGGCCTTGGACAGAAGAACGTAAATGCTCAGGTGATCCTTCTCATCATCGGTGTACTTCTGGTAGCAGCAGTAGCTCTTCCGAATATCATCGGCGATGTGAAAAAAGCAGTCGCAATGAAGAAAAACTAAATATCACTTTTGAAACTCATATGATTGTTAGCTGCCTCCATTGGTGTAGCGGAGGCAGTAGCATATAAAAAAATTATATTCTTATAGGGAGGAACAACAATGAAAAAAAAGGTAATTAGCGCAATCCTTTGTGGAGCAATGGTTCTTGGTACAGTTTGCCCGGTTCTTGCAGCAGATGACAAATCCGAAGATACTAAGACAGAAGCAGCAGCTGGCGATTCTGCAAAAGGCAAAAAGATCGCTCTGGTTGGTAAAGCAGCCGGTAATGCATTCTTCGAGATCGCAGCGAAATCTTTCCAGGAGACAGTAGAGGCTGAAGGCGGCGAGGTTCAGGTCGTTTATCCTGAGACAGCTACAGCTGATGCGCAGATCAAGGTTCTTGACAACCTGATTTCTCAGGACTTCGATGCAATCTGTATCTCCGCTAACGATGTTAACGCTCTTCAGGCTAAGCTTGAGGAAGCTATGGATGAGGGAATCAAGGTATCTTCCTTCGACTCCGCACCGAACAAAGACAGCCGTGAGATTTTCGTAAACCAGGCTGGTACAAAAGAAGTTGCTCAGGCACTTATGGATGCAGTTCTTGATATTTCCGGTGGTGAGGGACAGTTCGCTATCCTTTCCGCTACATCTCAGTCCGCTAACCAGAACGCATGGATCGACGCGATGAAGACCATCATGGAAGGCGATGACAAATACAGCAAGCTTGAGCTTGTAGACGTTGTATGCGGTGATGATGAGCCGCAGAAATCCACAGACCAGACAGCAGCTCTTCTTCAGAACTACAAGGATCTGAAGGTTATCTGCGCACCTACAACAGTTGGTATCGCAGCAGCTGCTAAATATCTTCAGGATAACGGATCTTCCTGCAAGCTGACAGGTCTTGGACTTCCATCCGAGATGCAGGAGTACACAGGTGATGATGATTCTCATTCCTGCCCATACTTCTATCTGTGGGATATGCAGGGCCTTGGAAAACTCAGTGCTTACACAACAATCGCTCTGATCAACGAAGACATCACAGGTGCTAAAGATGACAAATTCACAGCTGGTGACCTTGGTGACTACACAGTAACAGAGGCAGATGACGGCGGTACAGAGGTTGTTCTTGGTGCACCTCTGAAATTCGATACAAGCAACATCGAGGAGATGGCTAAGCTGTACTAATCAATCCTCAGATTGACTGTATAATCATATGATAAATCCTTTTGGGACAAGGCGGAGTCTTCGGACTCCGCCTTGTTTCGTATATTTGAATTGGTGTATAGAAGGTTTCCGAAAAAATTTCAGTCTTTTGATTCTGGTTGTACTCTTATGGCTGCGGTGTTAAAATGAGGACAGCAGAATAGAAAACCATGAACAGATGAAGGAGCAAAACACATGCAGCAGGCATTACTGGATCAGCTGAGAAAGATCACAGAGGAAGAGAGAAAAATCCTGGATGGAGAAGCAGAGGTGGATAGAGATCTCTACACATCCGGTCGGGACTTTACTGTGGACAGCCGTAAAATGCTGAAAGAAGGCAGGCTGATCGCTGTGCGTACACACACCCGTTTTGTGTATTTTCCGGCTCACAGGCATAATTTTGTGGAAGTGCTGTATGTGTGTGAGGGATCTCTGACTAATATCATTGACGGAAAAAAAGTCATAGTTAACAAAGGCGAGCTGCTTTTTCTCAATCAGTTTACGAAGCATGAGATTCTGAAAGCGGGGCAGAATGATATTGCGATCAATTTTATGGTGCTGCCGGAGTTTTTTGATGTGGCCTATTCCATGGCGGGCAATGACAATATGCTGGCAGATTTTCTGGTGAATGTCCTGCGACAGGATGAAGAGCGTGGGGAATATCTTCATTTTAAGGTTGCGGAAGTGCTGCAGATCCAGAATCTTCTGGAAAATATCATCTATTCTCTTGTAAACGGTGAGGAGAACAGAGAGCGGATCAATCAGACCACAATGGGCCTGATATTCATGTATCTGATAGAATCGGTGCAGTATGTGGAGATGCGTCTGCCCAATCAGTACGAAAATATGATCTCTATGACAACACTGGATTATATTGAACAGAAATACCGGACTGCTACGCTGACGGAGCTTTGTGGTCGTCTGCATCTTCCCATGCATGTCCTCAGTAAGATGATCAAGAAAAGCACAGGGTTTAATTTCAAGGAACTTCTTCAGAGAAAACGTCTGAACAAGGCTGTAGAGCTGATGTGTGAAACAGATCTGCCTGTCAGTGACATCATTGCGGCTGTAGGCTATGAAAATAACAGTTATTTTCATCGGGTATTCAAGGAACATTATCACATGACACCACGGGCGTTCCGGGTGAAAAACAGTGAGAAAGAACAGGTGAGGCTGTAACAGCCTCACCTGTTTTTTTAAATATCATGGAATTGTCCGATCTTGTTTTTGATCCGCTGCATTTCGTTATCCATATCGATCACAGTGCGGGCGCAGTTCAGCAGTTCATTGCTGACATCCTCATAACCGTCCATTTCTTCGATATTCTGCTTGTAACGCAGCTGATGCTCCAGAGTTGCCCAGAAATCCATACCGTTGGTACGGATCTGGATCTCTGCACGCATGGGAGTTTTTCCCTTGGAGAAGAATACGGGGATTTCCACGATCATGTGATAACTGCGGTAGCCGTTTGGCTTTGGATTTTTGATATAGTCCTTTACCTGGATGACGGTAATGTCATCCTGCCTGGTGATCAGGTCTGCAATAGTGTAGATATCATCGATAAAGGCACAGACAACACGGATGCCTGCCACGTCATTCAGCTGATTCTGAATATTCTCCGCAGTAAACTCATAGCCGAGCTTTTTGAGCTTTTTGTAAATGCTTTCCGGCTTTTTGATCCTTGTTTTGATGAAGGAGATCGGGTTACGTTTATATTCCAATGAAAATTCATCGTTGAGGACTTCCAGCTTGGTGCGTACCTCACGGACCGTACATCGATACATCATCATCAGATCATTAAATTTTGCGGAATTTTTGATAAAAACCTGTGGATCGGGGGTATCCAGCCAGGTGTTTGTATTTCTTTCAGCCATAGTGTTTTTCTGGTGAAACTCCTTTCTTATGTGATATTTATAACAATTACTTTTATACAATTATAGAACAAAATGATATTTTTTTCAACATTTGTATTGACATATCAGAAAAGCTGTGCTATTTTATAGAAAAAGTTTAATTGAGTAAACCACTAAACCACTAAACCGTTGAAGCGGAGATAAAGATATTCATGCGCGCACAGAGAGTCCGGGAGGGTGAGAGCCGGGTCGAGAGGCAGTTTATCAAATGGACCGCAGAGGGCACAGGGAAAGATATTTTCGGGTATCAAGTATTCTGTGACGTGAGGGCATACGTCAGTTGCCGGGAATATGAAGGTATTCCGCCAAGTGCACGGGTCAGACCGTGAATCAGGGTGGCACCGCGGGTGATTTTGAATTTAGAGCTCGTCCCTGACAGAACCAGATTCTGTCGGAGACGGGCTTTTCTTGATTTCATGAGCAAGCAGCGAATGCAGATCACGAATGTCCCGTCCTCCGGTAAGGAATGAAAAACTCAGGAGGGCCTGTATATGTATCCAACATTAGAAAAAATCAAAGAACTAGCACAGTCAGGCGAATACCGGCGAATCCCTGTATGCAGAGAGCTGTATTCCGACCGCTATACACCCGTAGAAGTCATGAGGACCTTACGCACAGCCAGCAGACATTGCTATCTTCTGGAAAGTGCCAGCCAGACAGAGGTATGGGGACGCTATTCCTTCCTGGGATATGAGCCATCCATGGAGATTACCTGTACAGACGGAAAGCTTCAGATCCGCAGGATCCATGAGGACGGAACTGAAGAAAAAACCGTACAGCAGGTGAAGCATCCGGGAGATGCTATTCGGGAGATCCTGAAAGAATACAAAAGCCCGGTGCTGGAAAATATGCCGACCTTTACCGGAGGTCTGGTAGGATATTTTTCCTACGATTACATCAAGTACAGCGAGCCAAAGCTGGAGCTTACCGACGAGACAGTACAGGATTTCCGGGACATGGATCTGATGCTTTTTGACCAGGTGATCGCCTTTGACCATTACAGACAGAAGGTGCTTCTGATCACTGGGGTGATGACGGATGATCCGGAAAATTCCTACCAGAAGGCGGAAGCAAAATTAAAAGAGATGGCAGATCTGATCCGAAACGGAAAACAGAAGGAATTTCCGTCCTTGAAACTGAAATCTTCCATTGAGCCGCAGTTTCCGAAAGCAAAATACTGTGAGATGGTTGAGAAAGCGAAGCATTACATCCACGAAGGAGATATTTTCCAGGTGGTGCTCTCCAATCCGATGCGAGCGAAAGCAGAGGGAAGTCTGTTTGATACCTACCGTGTTCTCAGGGCTACCAATCCTTCGCCGTATATGTTTTATTTTTCCAGTGATGATATTGAGATTGCAGGAGCCTCCCCGGAAACACTTGCCAGGCTTGCAGGAACAGAATTAAGTACCTTCCCGCTTGCAGGAACAAGACCAAGAGGCAAGACAAAAGAAGAAGACCTGGCGCTGGAAAAAGGACTCCTGGCTGATGAGAAGGAACGTGCCGAGCACAACATGCTTGTGGATCTTGGGCGAAATGATATCGGAAAGATCAGTAAGATCGGTACTGTGAACGTAGAAAAATATATGTGCATTGAGCGTTTTTCTCATGTGATGCATATTGGTTCCACAGTTACCGGCCAGATCCGGGATGACAGGGATGCGGTGGATGCAGTGGATGCCATCCTTCCGGCAGGAACACTTTCCGGAGCACCGAAATTCCGTGCCTGCCAGATCATCCAGGAACTGGAACAGAGCAAGCGAGGCATTTACGGCGGTGCTATCGGATATCTGGATTTTGCCGGAAACCTGGATACCTGTATTGCCATTCGCCTGGTTTATAAGAAAAACGGTGAGATCTGTATCCGGTCAGGAGCAGGGATCGTAGCAGACAGCATTCCGAAAAGTGAATTTCAGGAGTGCTGCAACAAGGCAAGAGCCGTTGTACAGGCAATCGAAACTGCACAGGAGGGACTGGAATGATAGTACTGATCGATAATTATGATAGCTTTTCCTACAATGTTTACCAGCTGATCGGTTCTGTGAAGCCGGATATCAAAGTGGTAAGAAATGATGAAGTGACCATCAAAGAGCTGGAGGCCATGAAGCCGGAGGCATTGATCCTTTCCCCTGGTCCGGGAAAACCGGAGGATGCGGGAATCTGTATTGAATCCATAAAATATTTCAAAGACAAGCTGCCGATCCTGGGTATCTGCCTTGGACATCAGTCCATCTGTGAAGCCTTCGGAGGGACAGTATCCTACGCAAAAGAGCTGATGCACGGAAAGCAGAAAGAGATACATAAAGTTGGAAAGAGCCGGATGTTTGAAGGACTTCCGGAAACTTTTCCGGCAGCCAGATATCACTCACTGGCAGCTATCCGGGATACCTTACCGGAGGAACTGGTTGTTACCGCTGAGTCTGAGGACGGAGAGGCGATGGCACTGGAGCATAAAGAATATCCGATATTCGGATTACAGTTCCATCCGGAATCTGTTATGACACCGGATGGAAAAACAATGATCGAGAACTTTATGAAGGTTATCAGAGACAGATAAGACAGAGAACAGCAATCCATAAAAGATAGAATCGTTACAGAACAGGAGGAAACAACAATGATCAAAGAAGCAATCATCAAGCTTTCAAAAAAAGAAGATCTTACATATGACGAAGCAGAAGCCGTAATGAATGAGATCATGGACGGAGCGGCAACACCGGTACAGATGGCATCCTACCTTACTGCACTTTCCCTGAAAGGAGAGACTATTGATGAGATCACTGCATCAGCAGCCGGAATGCGTGCACACTGCATCAAGCTTCTCCACGATATGAATGTTCTGGAGATCGTAGGAACCGGTGGTGACGGAGCAAACTCCTTTAACATTTCCACGACATCTTCTCTTGTAATCGCAGCAGGTGGCGTTCCGGTAGCAAAACACGGAAACCGTGCAGCATCTTCCAAGAGCGGTGCAGCAGATGTTCTGGAAGCACTTGGCGTAAAGATCACCATCCCGCCGGAAAAAAGTGCAGAGATCCTGAAAAAGATCAACATCTGTTTCCTGTTCGCCCAGAATTATCATATTGCCATGAAATATGTGGCACCGATCCGTAAAGAGCTGGGAATCCGCACGGTATTTAATATCCTCGGACCATTAAGCAACCCGGCAGGCGCAAACATGGAGCTGATGGGAGTCTTTGACCAGTCTCTGGTAGAGCCGCTGGCACAGGTTATGATGAAGCTTGGCGTGAACCGCGGAATGGTAGTTTTCGGGCAGGATAAGCTGGATGAGATCTCCATGAGCGCACCGACTTCTGTGTGCGAGATCAAGGATGGATGGTTCCAGTCCTATGAGATCACACCGGAGCAGTTCGGCTATACACGCTGCAGCAAAGAAGATCTGGCAGGCGGCACACCGGCAGAGAACGCAGAGATCACAAAAGCCATTGTAAACGGAACCGAAAAAGGCCCGAAGCGTCAGGCGGTCTGCATGAACGCAGGTGCAGCACTTTATATCGCAGGAAAGGCGAAGAGCCTGGAAGCCGGCGTAAGAAAGGCTGAAGATCTGATCGACAGTGGTGCAGCTGCTGCCAAGCTTGAGGAATTCATCAAATTAAGTAACGAGATTTGAAAATAATAGCGGCAGAAGAGAAATCGGCAATCCCTATCGGAAGAGATATGAACGGAAACATTAATCTGTCAGACTTCTTGAAATTGCCGAATGAGAGTTGAACTGAAATATCAAGGAGACAAACAAAGAATGAGCGAAAAAAACATTCTGGAGGAAATCGCAGAAAAAACAAGAGAACGTATCCGGAAGGAAAAACGTCAGTTTTCCCTGGATCAGCTGAAAACCCTGGCAGAAAAAGCACCACAGCAGCCGTCCTTTCTGGAAGCGTTGAAAAAGCCGGGTATGTCTTACATCTGTGAAGTAAAAAAAGCTTCCCCCTCCAAGGGGCTGATCGCACCGGAATTTCCGTATCTGGAAATTGCGAAAGAATACGAGGCAGCAGGTGCATCTGCGATCTCCTGCCTCACAGAGCCATTTTATTTCATGGGAAGTGACACTTATCTCCGTGAGATCACAGAAATAGTGGATATTCCGGTCCTTCGGAAGGACTTCACGGTGGATAAGTACATGATCTATCAGGCAAAAGCATTCGGTGCATCGGCTGTACTTCTGATCTGTGCTATCTTAAATGACCAGGAACTCCTGGAATACCGAGAGCTTGCAGAAACTCTGGGAATGGATGCACTGGTGGAAGCTCATGACGAGAATGAAGTGGCAAGAGCATTAAAGACAGGTGCAAAGATCGTCGGTGTAAACAACCGTGACCTGAAAACTTTTAAGGTTGATATGAATAACAGCATCCGTCTTCGAAACCTGGCACCGGACAATGTGGTATTTGTGTCTGAGAGCGGAATCAAAAACGCAGGTGATATCGTTATCCTGGAAAGAAACCGGGTAGGTGCAGTCCTGATCGGTGAGACCCTGATGCGAAGCCCGGATAAGAAAGCTGCATTGGAAAATCTGAACGGTGGAGCGCTTGTATAAAGGCCAAACGAAAGAATAGAGTAAATAAGTAACAGAGCTGACCAGTAGCAAATAGCAACAAAACAGGAAGGTGCAGGGTTAGACAGAAAGGGCAGGATTGACTGAATATGAGAGAACAACAGTTGAAACATGGGAGCAGAACCAGAATCAAGATCTGCGGCCTGACCCGCCCGGAAGATATCCAGGCAGTTAACCAGGCTAAACCGGACTTTGCAGGATTCATTGTAGAATTCCCAAAAAGCAGAAGAAACGTCACCGTGGAGCAATTGAAGGCTCTCCGGGAAGAACTGGATGATAGCATTTTGCCGGTAGGCGTATTCGTCAATGCACCGGTGGAGCTTCCCGCACAGCTTTTAAACGAAGAAACCATCGCACTGGCACAGCTTCACGGCCAGGAGGACGAGAATTATATCAGACAGCTTAAGACCATGACAGACCAGATTCTGATAAAGGCTTTTTCCATAAAAACAGAAGCAGATATAAAGAAAGCGGTCCGTTCGGAAGCAGACTATATTCTGCTGGATCAGGGCGCAGGAGGAACAGGAGAAACTTTCGACTGGAGTCTGGTACCGGCGATCAAACGTCCCTGGTTTCTGGCAGGAGGTCTGGGCTGTGAAAATCTGGAATCGGCCATACATCTGCTTCACCCCTGGGCAGTAGATTTAAGCAGCAGTGTAGAAACCGACGGTCACAAAGACCCGGATAAAATATTAGAAGCAGTATACGCAGTAAGGAACATAAAGGAGGAAATATAACATGTTAAAAGGAAGATTCGGCATCCATGGCGGACAGTACATCCCGGAAACACTGATGAACGCCGTTCTGGAGCTTGAGGAAGCATACAACCATTACAAAAACGACCCGGAATTCAACCGTGAGCTCACAGAGCTTCTCAATGAATACGCAGGAAGACCATCCCGTCTTTACTATGCGGCACATATGACCGAGGACCTTGGCGGAGCCAAGATCTATCTGAAAAGAGAAGACTTAAACCACACAGGAGCCCACAAGATCAACAACGTACTTGGTCAGGTGCTCCTGGCAAAAAAAATGGGCAAGACCCGTGTCATCGCAGAGACAGGAGCCGGCCAGCACGGTGTTGCAACTGCAACCGCAGCAGCACTGATGGGAATGGAATGTGAGGTATTCATGGGAAAAGAAGACACGGAACGTCAGGCACTGAATGTTTACAAAATGCGTCTTCTCGGAGCAAAAGTCCATGCAGTCACAAGCGGAACCGCAACCTTAAAGGATGCCGTTTCCGAGACCATGCGTGAGTGGACAAACCGTATTGCAGATACCCATTATGTACTGGGATCTGTTATGGGCCCGCACCCGTTCCCGACCATCGTACGTGATTTCCAGGCCGTGATCTCCAAGGAGATCAAAGAGCAGATGCTGGAAAAAGAGGGCAGACTTCCGGATGTTGTCCTGGCCTGTGTGGGCGGCGGCTCCAATGCTATCGGAACTTTCTACAATTTCATTGAGGACAAAGACGTTCGTCTCATCGGCTGTGAGGCAGCAGGACGTGGCGTGAATACTGCGGAGACTGCGGCAACCATCGCAACTGGTCGTCTCGGAATCTTCCATGGTATGAAATCTTACTTCTGCCAGGATGAATACGGACAGATCGCACCGGTATACTCCATCTCCGCAGGTCTTGATTACCCGGGTGTAGGTCCGGAGCATGCACACCTTTATGATATCGGAAGAGCAGAGTACGTTCCTGTTACAGATGACGAAGCAGTAGAGGCTTTTGAATATCTTTCCAGAACAGAAGGAATCATTCCTGCGATCGAAAGTGCCCACGCAGTGGCCTATGCGAAAAAGATCGCACCGACACTTGGAAAGGACAAGATCATGGTAGTTACCATTTCAGGACGTGGAGATAAGGACTGTGCGGCAATCGCCCGCTACAGAGGGGAGGATATTCATGAATAAGAGAATTACAGAGGCATTTGCAAACGGAAAAGCATTTATTCCTTTTTTGACCTGCGGAGATCCGTCTCTGGAGGTAACAGAGCAGCTGGTTTATGCAATGGAAGAAGCAGGAGCAGATCTGATCGAGCTTGGGATCCCGTTCTCAGATCCTACCGCAGAGGGACCTGTGATCCAGGAAGCCAATGTCCGGGCATTTGCAGGCGGCGTGACTACAGATAAAGTTTTTTCAATGGTAGAAAAAATCCGTAAAAATACAAAAATCCCAATGGTATTCATGACCTATGCAAACGTAGTATTTTCTTACGGAACAGAGCGTTTTATCAAGAAAGCAGCGGAAGTTGGAATGGATGGACTGATTCTTCCGGATGTTCCGTTTGAGGAAAAAGAAGAGTTTGATGTTGTGTGCAAACAGTACGGCCTTGACCTGATCTCCCTGATCGCACCGACCTCCCATGAGCGGATTGCCATGATCGCAAAAGAGGCGGAAGGCTTTGTTTACTGCGTATCTTCCCTTGGTGTAACAGGAATGCGTACCAGCATTACCACAGATATCGGAGCTATGGTGAAATTAGTAAAAGCTCAGAAAGACATTCCATGTGCAGTAGGATTCGGAATCTCCACACCGGAGCAGGCAAAAAAAATGGCAGATCAGTCAGACGGTGCCATTGTAGGATCTGCGATCGTGAAGCTCTGTGGTGCCTACGGCAAAGACTGCGTGCCGAAGGTGAAGGCTTATGTGAAAGAGATGAAGGATGCGATCAGATAAGTTCCCGGCTGAAATTGGAACACAGATCACAAAGTGTAATAAAAATCTGCTTTATCCCAAAGAAAGGGTAAAGCAGATTTTTTTCTGCTCTGAACAGAGGCCGGAAAAATTGCAGGAAATATCTACTTGACAGTCAGAGACCAAATGATAGATGATATAAAAAAGGGTGAGGAGGAAATTGGGGATGAATCGGGAAGAAGCAAAGAAGAAAGCAGAAGCGCTGGTTGCCAGGATGACTCTGGAGGAAAAAGCCAGTCAGTTAAGGTACGATGCACCTGCAATAAAAAGATTGGGAATTCCGGCGTATAACTGGTGGAATGAGGGACTTCACGGTGTTGCCAGAGCAGGGCAGGCAACGGTTTTTCCACAGGCGATCGGAATGGCGGCAGCTTTTGACCGGAAAAGTGTGGCAGAGATGGCCGGTATCGTGGCAACAGAGGGCAGAGCAAAGTATAATGCATATTCCGTAAACGGTGACAGAGATATTTATAAGGGATTGACGTTCTGGTCTCCTAATGTCAATATTTTCCGTGATCCACGATGGGGTAGAGGCCATGAAACTTATGGGGAAGATCCGTATCTTACAAAAGAACTGGGAGTTTCCTTTGTAAAAGCACTTCAGGGAAATGGGGATACAATGAAGGCAGCAGCCTGTGCCAAACATTTTGCAGTACATTCCGGGCCGGAGGCACTCCGTCATGAATTTGATGCGGAAGTATCCGCAAAAGATATGGAAGAAACGTATCTGCCGGCATTCGAAGGTCTGGTAAAAGAAGCCAAAGTAGAAGCGGTTATGGGAGCTTATAACCGGACAAACGGGGAACCCTGCTGCGGAAGTCCCACATTACAGAAAAAACTCAGAGGCGAATGGAAATTTCAGGGGCATTTTGTATCAGACTGCTGGGCGATCCGTGATTTTCATGAACACCATATGGTAACGGATACAGCCGTTGAATCTGCAGCACTGGCTATTAATAATGGCTGTGACCTGAATTGTGGAAATACTTATCTTCACATTATGAAGGCATACGAAAAGGGGCTTGTCACAGAAGAAACCATAACCCGGGCAGCAGTGCGGCTTTTTACCACAAGGTATCTGCTGGGGTTGTTTGATGGAAGCGAATATGACAATATCTCCTATCTGGAGGTAGAATCTCCCAGGCATCTGGATGCAGCGGAGAAAGCAGCGGAAAAAAGCTTTGTTCTGCTGAAAAATAACGGGATTCTTCCGCTTGATAAAGAAAAACTGAAAACAATAGGGATCATCGGACCAAATGCGGACAGCAGACAGGCGCTGATCGGCAATTATCATGGGACAGCTTCCAGGTATGTTACCATACAGGAAGGCATCCAGGATTATGTGGGAGACGATGTAAGGATCCTTACTTCCAGAGGCTGTGATCTGTTCCGAGACCGGACGGAGCACCTTGCGTTTACCAGAGATCGTATTGCGGAAGCGAAGGTGGTTGCGGAAAACAGCGATGTGGTGATCTTATGTATGGGACTGGATGAGACACTGGAAGGGGAAGAGGGAGACACCGGAAACAGCTATGTATCGGGAGATAAAGAAGATATTGAACTTCCCGGAGTACAGCGAGAACTGATGGAAGCGATCGCAGATACCGGAAAACCGGTAGTATTCTGTCTGCTGGCAGGAAGTGACCTTAATCTGAAATATGCGGCAGAGAAATTTGATGCAGTCATGATGCTGTGGTACCCTGGATGCCAGGGCGGGAAGGCAGCGGCAAGGGTATTGTTTGGAGAAATCTCGCCATCAGGAAAACTTCCGGTGACATTTTATGAAAGCCTGGAAGAACTTCCGGATTTTACCGATTATTCCATGAAAGGCAGAACATATCGCTATATGGAACGAAAAGCACAGTTTCCTTTTGGATATGGTCTGACGTACAGTAAGGTGGCAGTAGATAAAGCAGAGGTCAAAACATGTGGACAGAAGATAAACGTGGAGGTAGAAGTGCAGAATAACGGCGCATATGATACAGAGGATGTTGTTCAGATTTATGTAAAAAATATCGACAGCAAAAATGCCATTCCAAATCCGATGCTGGCCGGTTTTCATCGGATATTCCTGAAGGCGGGAGAATGCCGAAAAATAGAAATCCCAATATGGGAAAAAGCATTCACCGTAGTAGATGAAACAGGAAAACGGATGGAAGAAGGAAAGAAATTTGAAATTTATGCAGGCTGCAGCCAGCCGGATGAAAAAAGCAAAGAACTGACCGGGATCATGCCGGTAAAGATCATCTGGGAAAAATAATAAGAAAATCTAAAGTAACAGGAGGGCGATGCATCAGGTAGCGCCCTCCCTTTATATCTAACGCATAAACAACCGTACCATTTTCTCATAAATCTTCCGATATTTCTGATACCGCATAGGAAGATCGATCCAGGTCTTTTTATCTACAATACTCTTATAATGAGAGAATGTCCGGAAGCCGTCGATGCCATGATAGGATCCCATGCCGCTTTCACCAAAGCCGCCGAAGCCCATATTGCTGGTTGCCAGATGTATGAGGACATCGTTGATACAGCCACCGCCGAAACCACATCGGGAAGTAACTTCCCGGGCATTTTTTTCATCTTCGGTGAAGATATAAAGAGCCAGCGGATGTGCCATGGAATTGATCTTTGTTACGGCACCTCCGAGAGAGTCATAGGTGAGGACCGGAAGTACCGGACCGAAGATTTCCTGCTGCATGACCGGATCTTCGAAGGTTACGTTATCAAGAACCGTCGGCTCGATCTGAAGTGTTTCACGGTTGGAACCACCGCCGCAGACAGTTTTGGAAGGATCGATCAGACTGTTGATACGGTCGAAATGCTTTTCGTTGATGATCTTTCCATAATTCCGGTTCTTCAGTGCTTCTTTTCCATACTGGCGTGTGATCTGTCTGCGAAGCTCTGCGACCAGGGCTTCTTTGATCTCCGGATCACAGTAGATGTAGTCCGGAGCCACGCAGGTCTGGCCACAGTTCAGGAACTTGCCGAATACGATACGTTTTGCCGCAAGGCGGAGATTGGCTGTTTTGTCCACGATGCAGGGGCTTTTTCCACCCAGCTCCAGAGTGACTGGTGTGAGGTGTTCGGAAGCCTTTCTCATGACCTCTTTTCCCACAGACTGGCTTCCCGTGAAGAAGATGTAATCAAAGTGCAGACTGAGAAGATGTGTGTTTTCCGCACGTCCGCCTGTGACAGTTGCAACGTATTTTTCATCGAAACATTCATGGATGAGAAGACGGATCACTTCACTTGTTGCCGGTGAGTAGGCGCTTGGTTTCAGGATGACTGTGTTTCCGGCTGCAATGGCGTCTACCAGTGGTTCTATAGTGAGAAGAAACGGATAGTTCCACGGACTCATAATGAGAACAACACCGTAGGGGGATGGTTTGCGGAAACTGTGGGAATGGAACTGTGCCAGTGGAGTTGGAACGGTCTGTTCTTTTGCGTAGGAGCGGATATTTTTCAGCATATGTGTGATCTCGGAGAGCACCAGTCCGGTCTCACACATATAGCTTTCGAAATTACTTTTTCCAAGATCCTTTTTCAGCGCGGCGTGGATCTGATCTTCGTGTTTCCGGATGGAAGCGCGGAGACGTTTCAGGGCGCTGATGCGAAAATCAAGGTCAAGAGTTGCGCCGGAGTAGAAGTACTGGCGCTGTTTATCTAAAAGCTGGTTGATCTGTTCTTTTTCCATGGAATTGTAGTCCTTTCTGAAAAAACTGTATTCGAAATATCGAAAAAATCTTTCTATGCCAATGGCTGTTTTAGCAATTGCCTGCCGGAGGCATCAGTCTGTAATACAGTGTCTCAAGTTCGCCGGCATCCATCAGCACAGGAACCGGGTACAGAGGATTGGCTTCTTTATCTGCGTAATGGGCAAGCTCCGGGATGTCTGTTTCCTGGATTTCCGGGATATAGTCTCCGATGCCATAGCGTTTTTTCATATCTTTTATTGCATCAATAAACATCCGGGCAGCAGTTTTATCGTCCTCATGTTTATCGCAGAGACCGGCAGTTACGGCAAGGTTGCGGAGTTTGTGAGTGATGGAATCTCCGTATGTTTCCAGTACCATAGGAAGGATCACTGCATTGGCAAGCCCATGTGGAACATTATATTTTCCGCCGAGGGAATGTGCAATTGCGTGGACATATCCAACGTAGGATTTGGTGAAGGCACAGCCTGCGAAATAGGAGGCGCGGAGCATATTTCGTCTTGCTTCAATATTATTGCCGTCTGTGTAGGCGGTATCCAGATTTTCAAAGATCAGTCTGACAGCATCCAGGGCATTTTTTCTTGTGCCAGGTGTAGTGGAATTTCCAATGTAGGCTTCCACTGCGTGAGTCAGGGCATCCATGCCGGTGGTAGCTGTGATAAACGGCGGAAGGCTTAAAGTCACTTTCGGGTCAAGGACTGCGTAGCGTGGGATCAGCGGAAAATCGTTGATGGCATATTTGTGCCGTGTTTCTGCATCGGTAATGACAGCAGCAAGTGTTGTTTCACTTCCTGTTCCTGCAGTCGTGGGGATGGCGATGAGAAGAGGAAGCTTTTTGTGGATCTTCAGGATTCCCTTCATCTGAGCAAGAGACTGGTGTGGCTTGGCAATGCGGGCTGCTGTGGCTTTTGCACAGTCCATACTGGAACCTCCGCCGAAGCCGATGATCGCCTGGCAGTCATTGTCCAGATACATGTGAAGGGCTTCGTCCACATTGACGGTTGTTGGATTGGCAACGGTTTTGTCGTAGATGTGGTAAGAGATGCAGCTTCGCTTCAGTGTCTGCTCCAGTCTTTCTGTAAGGCCAAGGCTTCGGATCCCTGCATCTGTGATGATGAGTACATTGTTATAGTTTCTTTTTTCCAGAACTTCCGGAATACCTTTGACGCTTCCGATGATCTTCGGATTGCGGTAAGGAAGCAGTGGAAGGGCGAATTTAAAGACATTCTGGAAAACCCGGCAGTAAGCTTTTTTTAATGGATTCATGGTAGTTTTCGTTCCTTTTAAAGTCAAATTATTTTATTCTAAATATTATATATAGCAGTTGGAAGGGGAAAAGTCAAGATTGCCGTTTATGGAAGTGTATCGCGAAGCGTGTTGCTGAGAACAGAGTAACCGTAACGTCATAAAAAAGAAAACAGGAAATATAATATTGTCATGGTTGTAAATATCCTTTACACTAAGGGAGTCAAACAGAATCATTATGTAAGGATTGGATATCCAGCGGAAGGCAAATGTCCGCAGGATAGATATTGATCACGGAGGAAATCATGCCAGAAACAGACACATCCGCAAAAAATCCTCTTCACGTATCCGAAGTGGATGATAATTTAAAAGAATTAAGCCCTCACGGTTCCTTTGAGCTGCCGGTGGAAACCTATATGGCGAACTGTGAAATCTTTCATGCACTGTATGACCACTGGCACAGTGAGATGGAGATCATGTATATTGAAAAAGGCAGTGGCTTTGCCAGACTGAACCGGGAGAGCATCCGCCTGAAAAAGGGGGATATCCTGATTGTGAACTGCGGAGTTCTCCATAGTATGCGCACGGATCTTAAGAAGCCTCTTTATTATAAGAGTGTGGTTTTCAGCCTGGGCTTCCTTGCAGGTCAGCCGGGAGATATCTGCCAGGAATGTGTGGTATCACCATTAATAGAAAACAAGGCAGAATTCTGCCATCATATAGAAGAGGGAGATTCCGGATATGAGAAGCTACGGGAAATTTTTCTGGAGATCCATGACTGTCATACGGAGAAGAAGCCATATTTCTATGTGAAGCTGAAAATGCTGTTTTTTGATTTCTTTTATGAGATGCTGACGAAGCATTATATTATCCCGGTAAGCACAGAGCAGAACAAGAGCCTTGCAGCAGTAAAGGAAGTGCTGGATCATATCAGCCTTCACTACCAGGAGAATCTTACCGTTTCAGAGCTTTCCGGACTTTCCAATTACAGTGAGTATTATTTTATGAAGCTTTTCCGCCAGTATACGGGAAAAACCCTGGTGGAATACATCAATGACTTCCGTATGGAGAAGGCGAAGTATCTTCTTACGCATTCCGATGCACCTGTGACGGAGATCGCCATGCAGGTGGGATTTAACAGTACAAGTTATTTTATAAAGAAATTTCAGCAGTCCAATAAGGTTTCACCGCATAAATACAGGAAGAGTATGAGACAGATCTGAGAAAGCTCCCGAAGCAACCGCATATGTATCGGTTATGTTTTTATGCAGAGCTACCGTAAAAAGTGAAAAACAGTCTGACAAATATCTTGCATATCATGACAGGATTGTTATATTTTTGAAAAGAAATGCGTGATATCCTAATATCATCAAAACAAAGCAAACAACCTTGTAAAAACATATTTCATCCCATCAAGATCCATGAAAGGAGATCAAAATGGAAACATTAAGCAAAGTATTTGAAGACAAATATAACAAAAATGTAAAAGATTGTACAAACGAGGAAATCTATCACGGACTTCTCTCCTGGACAAAGGAGCAGCTGAAGGGCCGCGGCTACCAGGAAGGAAAAAAGAAAATTTATTATATTTCCGCAGAGTTTCTTATCGGTAAGCTTCTTTCCAACAACCTGATCAATCTGGGCGTTTATGATGAAGTTGCGAAATATCTTAAAGAAAACGGAAAAGAGCTTTCCATGATCGAGGAGATCGAGCCGGAGCCATCTCTCGGAAACGGCGGACTTGGCCGTCTGGCAGCATGCTTCCTGGATTCCATTGCAACTCTGGGACTTCCGGGAGAAGGAATCGGACTTAATTATCACCTCGGACTTTTCAAACAGGAGTTTAAGGATCATCTTCAGTTTGAGACACCGAATCCTTGGATCCAGCCGGAGAGCTGGCTTACAGATGCAGGCGTTTCCTATTATGTCCCATTTAAGGGCTTTATGCTGAAATCCACACTGTATGATATTGATGTTGCAGGCTATGAGAACAAAGCGATCAAGCTTCGCCTTTTTGATATTGATATTGCAGATGAGAGCATTGTGGGCGAGGGAATCTCCTTTGATAAGAAGGATCTGCTCCACAATCTGACACTGTTCCTTTATCCGGATGACAGCGATGATGCAGGAAGAAAGCTTCGTATCTATCAGCAGTACTTCATGGTAAGCAATGCGGCACAGCTGATCCTGGATGAGGCAACAGCAAAAGGCTGCAATCTTCATGACCTTGCCGATTACGCAGTGATCCAGATCAACGATACACATCCGAGTATGGTAATTCCGGAGCTTATCCGTCTCCTTACAGAGCGTGGAATCGAGTTCGAGGAGGCATGCGAGATCGTATCTCATGTATGCGCTTATACCAACCATACCATTCTTGCAGAGGCACTTGAGAAATGGCCGATCTCCTATCTTGAGGAGGTTGTTCCGGATCTGATGCCGATCATCCGCAAGCTGGACGAGCGTATCAAAGCAAAATATCCGCAGGAAAATCTTGCCATCATCGACAAGAACGACCTGGTACACATGGCACATATGGACATCCACTACGGATTTTCCATCAACGGTGTTGCATCCCTTCATACCGATATCCTGAAGGAGACAGAGCTTCATCAGTTCTATGAGATCTATCCGGAGAAATTCAATAACAAGACAAACGGAATTACCTTCCGCAGATGGCTCCTTCACTGCAACCATCCGCTGACAGAGTACATCACATCCATGATCGGTGACGGCTTCCGCAAGGATTCCTTTGAGCTTGACAAGATGCTTGGCTTCAAGGGAAATCAGGACGTTCTTGCAAATATCCTTAAGATCAAGCAGGATGCAAAGAAGAGATGTGCGGAGTTTATCAAAGCCAACACAGGTGAAGAGATCAATACACACAGTGTTTATGATATCCAGATCAAACGTCTTCATGAGTACAAACGTCAGCAGCTGAATGCACTTTACATCATTGACCGTTACCTGAAGATCAAGGCAGGCGAGAAGCCGCAGCGCCCGGTAACCTTTATCTTCGGTGCAAAGGCAGCTCCTGCATACGTTATCGCAAAGGATATTATCCACCTTCTCCTCTGCTTACAGGAGCTTATCAACAATGATCCGGAGGTTTCTCCGTACATGAAAGTTGTTATGGTGGAAAACTACAACGTAAGTGCAGCAGAGAAGCTGATCCCTGCCTGCGATATCTCCGAGCAGATCTCTCTTGCTTCCAAGGAGGCCAGCGGAACAGGAAACATGAAGTTCATGCTCAACGGTGCTGTAACACTGGGAACCATGGATGGTGCAAATGTGGAGATCAGCCAGCTGGTAGGCAAGGATAATATCTATATCTTCGGAGAGTCCAGTGAGCAGGTTATCGAACACTATGAAAAGGCGGACTACTGCTCCAGAGATTTTTATGAGAAAGACGAGCGCATCCGTCGTGCAGTAGACTTTATCGTAGGAAACGAGCTTCTTTCTATTGGAAGTGAGGAGCATTTAAGAAGACTGCATCATGAGATCGTAAGCAAAGACTGGTTCATGACTCTTCTTGACTTCGAGGATTATGCGAAGGTGAAAGATCAGGCACTGTCCGATTATGAGGACAGAACCGCATGGGCAGAGAAAATGCTTGTAAATATCGGAAAAGCAGGATACTTCTCTTCAGACAGAACCATCGAAGAGTACAACAGAGATATCTGGCATCTGACACCGGAGAAATAAAACGGTTTTAGGCAGATTGCTCCGACTCGGAAGAAAAATAGAAAAATAGAAAATAAAAACACCGGCATTCATCGGAATATGTACTGGGGCTGAGATGTCAGAGATGATCTGGCAGCCTGGACAGGACATGTTACAGATGAATGGCCGGTGTTTTTTGTGAAATTGGTTACGAAAAATTGTTTACGGAATCAGGCAAGCGATACTTCAGGCTTTTCCATGCTTAAATGCCATCATCATTTCCTTGGTAAGGCTGATATTATCTCCTTCATCCGGAATGTCTTCCCGGTCGAACCAGGAGGCCATGGAAAGCTCATCGTGGTCTACAGTCAGAGTGTCGTCGCCATCCAGATCACAGTAGAAGCCAAACAGAAGGGTTCCGGAGAAGGACCATGGCTGGCTCTTGTAGTAGCGGAGATTTTTGACCTTTACGCCGATCTCTTCCATAACTTCACGGTGAACGGTCTCCTCGATGGTCTCACCAATCTCGGCAAAACCTGCGATCATGGCGTAGCGGGTGTGAGTTCGACCCTCATATTTGGAGAGAATCAGCTTGTCGCCGTTGGTAACGCCTACGATCACAGCCGGAGAAAGCACCGGATATTCACCGTTTCCACAGGCAGGGCAGATCATCTTGCGCTCATGTTTATCATGTACCATCGGTTTGCCGCAGCAGCCGCAGAAACGGCGCTTGCTGTACCACTGAAAGAGCTGATATCCGGTGATTCCTGCGAAAGCCAGATACTGTGGCTCCGCTGTGCGGAGAACTCTTGTGATCTCAAACTGATAACCAGGAAGGAGACTGGTGTCAAGATCCGGGATCAGATAAAAATGCTCTTCGTCAATGGAGAAGAGATAGATATAATTCTCATAGAGATTTTCAACTTTTCCTTCCAGCTCTCCAAAGCTTGGAAGAGTCATAGTCTCGCCATCTTTTTTCATAAGGATCTTTCCTTCTTCATAGGCGAGGATGTGGCTTTCTTTATCCGGGGCCACAGGTTTGTACTCATTGTGATAGGTATGTGGTGCGATATCCTGGATCATGATCGATAATTCCTTTCCGAATTTATTGTTTTACAGTGTTTGCTGAGAAGTTTTGCCATATAAAATACAGCACGCTTTCTACAGTATAAGCTTACCTTAAGAAAAAGGCAACTCCAGCAATAACAAAAAAAGTTGTATGAGTCAGAAAATCAGTGTAAGATAAATGTATTATATTGTGCAGAAGATGTGAAAGATCTGAAAATTTTTCTGCACAGAAGGAGAAGATCATGCCAACAACAGAAAAGCCGGGACTGACCCGGGATGCCATTAAATATCTGGCAATTTTTACCATGCTTCTGAATCATATCGCCAACGTGCTTCTGCCGGAAAACACGATCCTGTGGGAAGTGTTTATAGACATTGGCTACTTCACAGCCATTACCATGTGCTATTTTCTTGTGGAAGGTTTTTACTATACACATTCCCGGAGAAAATACGGTGAAAGGCTTCTGATCTTTGCCGGAATCTCCCAGGTTCCCTATATGATAGCCTTTGGAAATTCACAGCTGAATATGATCTTTACTCTGTTTATCTGTTTTATGATCCTGGTTGTTCAGGAAAGGATGATGGCAAGTAAATGGAGAATTCCACTTCTGATCCTGCTTCTTTTACTATCCGTTTGTTCGGACTGGGCAATCCTGGCACCGGTTTTTACCATCTGGTTCCATGAGAGCTGGGGGAACAGGAAGAGGATGATAACAGCGTACGGAGTCGGTGCTGCCCTTTTTGTGCTGTTTAACTACAGCTCCTACGTGGAAAAAATGGCAGCCGGACCGGCAATGATCCATGCTCTGTTTTCGGCAGCAGGGATCGTAGCATCAGGAATCATCATCCTGTGCTTCTATAATGGCAAAAAATCCGAAAAAGCACCGAAGTTTTCCAAGTGGTTTTTCTATATTTTTTATCCGGCACATCTGCTGATTCTGAGCATAGTCCGTGTTATAGTACAGTAAGAGATAAAATAAAATCTCTCCAATATTTATAACCGGATAGATTGCCGAAAATAAATTTCATATCCACATAAAACATAGTAATTCTGTAAGAAAACAGAAAAATAGCGAAAAAACTCTTGAAAACCCACAAATTATCTGCTATGCTAACTGACATGACAAAGGCGTCTGGAAATTGAGTTTCCAGGCGCTTTTTGCGTTGCAGAATAATTGAGGGAATCGAGGAGGAAATGAATGATGAATGCAGGAGATACCGGCTTTATACTGATCTGTACAGCCTTTGTGTTCTTTATGACACCTGGGCTTGCGTTTTTCTACGGAGGACTGGTCCGCAGGAAAAATGTGGTAAATACCATAATGGCCTGTGGGGCGATCATGGGACTGTCCGTAGTTATGTGGACATTGTTTGGATATTCGCTGGCATTTGGAGGAAATCATGGCGGGATCATCGGAGATTTTCGCTGGTTTGCGCTGAATGGCGTAGGCTGGGAGCCGGGACCTTATGCGGATACGATCCCGCATCTGGTATTTGTGGCGTTCCAGATGATGTTTGCCATGATCACACCGGCACTGATCACCGGTGCCGTGGTTGGAAGAATGCGTTTTAAGGCGCTGTTTTTCTTTATTGCGATCTGGTCTTTGATTGTGTATTATCCAATGGCACATATGGTCTGGGGAGACGGTGGATTTCTGGCAGCCATTGGCTCTGTGGACTTTGCAGGAGGAAATGTGGTACATATCAGTTCCGGTGTCAGTGCACTGGTTCTTGCCATTTATCTTGGACAGAGACGAGGCTATGCAAAAGCAACCTATCGTACGCACAATATCCCGTTTGTATTTCTCGGGGCAGCCATGCTGTGGTTCGGATGGTTCGGCTTTAATGCAGGAAGTGCGCTGAAGGCAGACGGCCTTGCGGCACATGCCTTTATGACCAGTAGCATTTCTTCTGCCTGTGCACTGCTGACCTGGATGCTGATCGAGGTGATCCGCGAGGGAAAACCGACACTGGTTGGTGCATCCACAGGTCTTGTTATCGGACTGGTAGCCATTACACCGGGAGCTGGTTTCGTACCGGTATGGGCATCCTTTATCATTGGGATCTTGGTAAGCCCGATCTGTTACTTTACTGTGATCCTTTTGAAACAGAAGCTGAAGATCGACGATGCCCTGGATGCTTTTGGCTGCCATGGTATCGGTGGTATCTGGGGAGGAATCGCAACAGGTCTTTTCGGAAAAACTTCCATTAACTCTGTTGCAAAATGGGATGGCCTTGTGTTTGGAGATCACCGTCTGTTCCTGGCGCAGGTATTGAGTATTGTGATCACCATTGCGGTTGCCATTGTGGGAACTCTGATCTGTATCGGGATCGTGCGTATCTTTACACCGCTTCGTGTAGATCCGAAGGAAGAGATGGTCGGGCTGGATGCATCCCAGCATGGAGAGAATGCATATCCGTCATTTAATGGATTTGACTGATAAAAGAATTTGTCCGGCAATGATCGTGTGAAAATGGAGGAAATCGTATGCTTATAAAAATAGAAGCAATCGTAAGAGAAGAAAAAATGGAAGATGTAAAAGCAGCGTTAAATGAGATCCAGGTTAACGGTTTTACAGTAACCCAGATCATGGGCTGCGGAACACAGCGCGGCTATACAGAATATGTCCGTGGTTCCAAGATCGATGTATTTCTGAAACCGAAGATCAAGTTTGAGATTGTAGTATCATCAGAAGACTGGGAGATTAAAGTTATTGATGCCATTCAGAAAGCAGCATTCACCGGTGATCCGGGCGATGGTAAGATATTCAGCTACGAGATCCGTAACGCTGTTCGTATCCGTACAGGTGAGACCGGATACGATGCGCTGCAGTCGGAATTTCTGTAAATTGTTTTATTAATATGTAAATTATGTGTGAAAGAGTCCTTCGGGAAGTCGCAGAGATATCAGGAGATATGATCTTGAGATTTTTCGGAGGACTTTTTTACCACAGATTTAACAATAGTCTTACGTTGATTTGATGAAAAACAGCATGTGGCCGGTATAATATATAAGATGTACACGAAAACTAAAAATAATAGATAAGGCAGACATGACAAAAAAGAAATCAAAGAAAAAAATAAGAAAAAAACAGAAATCTATTAAAGATGGATTCGAACAGGACCAAGAAGAGCAGGAGAAGGAGAATCCAAAAATGGATGCTCCGGCTCAGAAGTCAGAGCAGAGCAGAGTTCCGGATTCAATAGAACCAGAAAATCAGAAACTGACAGCAGAAAAAACAGCAGCCATCGCAAGCTACATCAAGGATCCGGACTACCGCCTCCGCTGTAAGGCGGCCATCGATATCCTTATGGCAAAACTGAAGATGATCAATGCAGAGCTTTCCGGGCAGAAAAAACGTACTGTGATCAGTCAGACTACCAGTCGGATCAAAAGTGCGGAAAGTATTTACGCAAAACTTCTGAAAAAAGGCCTGGAACCGGATTTCGAGACAGCCAGAAAAAATCTGAAGGATCTCATAGGCATCCGTGTAGTCTGTCCGTTTGAGGATGAGCTTTACCAGGTTGCAGAATCCCTGGAAATGCAGAAGGATATCGAGAACGTCCGGATAAAGGATTACATTAAAAATCCAAAGAAAAACGGCTACAAAAGTCTTCATCTGATCGTGAAAGTACCTATCTACTCTGCGGAAGGTGAACAGTAAGAACTGGTGGAAATACAGCTTCGGACCATTGCGATGGAGTACTGGTCTGTGTTAGAATATGAGTTGTATTATAAAAAAAGAGACAATGCGGAAATTGAAGCAGAATTAAAAAAATATGCAGAAGAAATTGCAAATCTGGACCATAGAATGCTGGAACTACGAAATAAAATTGAAAAAATCTGAACAATCAGTGAATGTGAGATCAGAATGCCTGTTTTATGACAAAACTGTAAAATTACTGCATCAGAAAAGGAGAATATCCCGGTGCTGGAGAAATAAAAGATATTTACACATGAAATTATAAATTAGGATTTATAAAAAAGAAAACGGAGAATTCCCGAAAGAAAAATTTAAGGAATTCTCCGTTTTATTATCTGACTGAGCAAACTATGAAGTTATTATTCAATATAGAGCTGTGCAACAAATGGGGCATAAGATATCCAACTGCTTTTTCTCTGCCATAGTTGCATTTCAACTGCAAAGATGACACTTCTCACAGGCGGACGGTGTGGCTGCACAACCGCCGAGAGCAGTTTCACGAAGCTCTGCAGGAAGCTTTTTGCCCACAGTATACATGGCATCGATCATCTCATCCAGCGGGATGAACTGGGGGATACCGGCCAGTGACATTTCCGCTGCGATAAGGGCATTGGAAACACCGGCTGCGTTACGGTTCTGGCAGGGATATTCCACTAGGCCGCCTACAGGGTCGCATACAAGTCCAAGCATGTTCATAAGAACCGTGGAAGCAGCATAAGTACACTGAAGAGGTGTACCGCCAAGAAGTTCCACAGCAGCAGAAGCAGCCATTGCAGAAGCGATTCCGACCTCAGCCTGACATCCGCCAACAGCACCGGCAACTGTTGCATTACGCATGGCAAGATAGCCGATCGCGCCTGCATTAAATAATGCCTGGCGGATTTTTTTATCGGAAAAGCCATAGACCTCCTGAAGAGCAAGCATCATTCCGGGAACGATCCCGGCACTGCCGGCAGTAGGAGAGGCAACGATAAGTCCCATGGAAGCGTTGGTCTCAAGGGTTGCCATAGCGTAGGTGATCCCCTTTCCGAGAACATTTCCGCACAGGCTTTTTCCCAGGTCATGAAATTCGCAGAGCTTTCGGGCTTCACCGCCGATCAGTCCGCCCATAGATATCACCGGATCTTTGATGGGGGAAAAAGCAGCATCCTTCATGATCTCCAGAACACGGTCCATGCGCTGGTCCACGATTTCAGCAGTGGTTTCACCGAGAAGGATCTCACGCTGGCGCATTACTTCGGAAATCGGAAGCTTTTTTTCCTGGCAGAGAGCAAGAAGTTCCTTGGCATTTTTGAAATCCATAAAACACATCCTCCTTTTCCCTACATCTGAACAACCATGACATCATGGATGTTGGTGTTCCGGTGAATGCTTTCTACGATATCTTCCGGGAGATGACCGTCGGATTCCACGATCGTATAGGCTGTGGTTCCTTTGGATTCACGGAAGAGGCGCATGAAGGCAATGTTAATGTTACGTTCACTTAAGCATTTGGTGATGTAGGCCACAACACCGGGAGTATCCTGATGGATCACGATGATGGCACTGTATTCGCCGGTGAAATCCACTTTCACGTGGTTGATCTCCACAATACGGACCTTGCCGCCGCCCAGCGATTCCCCCCGGACTGTCATTTCCTGTCCCTGTTCATTGACCATATGGATATCTACAGTGTTGGGATGGACATCGGTTTCTGTTTCATTTGGAGTAAAGGAAAAGTCGATCCCCTGTTCCCTGGCAATATCAAAAGAATTCCGTATACGCATGTCATCTGTGGAAAAGCCCATGATCCCGCCAAGGAGGGCACGGTCTGTACCGTGTCCCTTGTATGTTCTGGCGAAGGAACCATAAAGGATGAATTCCACTTTTTTCAGGGGCGGCGTGATCATCTTCTGGGCAAGGAAAGCAATGCGTGCAGCCCCTGCGGTATGAGAACTGGAAGGACCGATCATGTTGGGACCCATAACGTCAAATACACTGATAAAAGACATTTTGCTTAATTCTCCTGTGGTGTTTTTGCAATAAATTTCTTATAAATGGTGTCAACGATTACGCCGATGGCGTTGTCACCGGATACATTGCAGGCAGTTCCGAAGGAATCCTGGGTAATGTAAAGGGCAACCATGATAGCACAGATGGCACCGTCCGGATCACCGGCTTCCGCTCCGAATACCATGTAAAGGAATGGAAGGGCAGTCATGATGGAACCACCGGGAGCACCGGGAGATGCAACCATGGCAACACCGAGAGTCATGATGAACGGAACGATGATCCCAAGACTGATGGGCAGCTGGTTCATAAGGCAGACTGCAGTAGCACAGGCTGTGATGGTGATCATGGAACCGGCCATGTGGATGTTTGCACAGAGCGGTACTACGAAGTTGCGAATCTGCTCGCACACGCCGTCCTTTTTGGCACATTCCAGATTGACCGGGATGGTAGCTGCGGAAGACTGGGTTCCCAGAGCAGTTGTGTATCCCGGGATCTGATTTTTGATCAGAGTGAAAGGATTCTTTTTGCTGACAGTACCTGCGATCACAAACTGGATCGTAATGCAGATCAGGTGCATGATGATAACAACAAGGAATACCTTCCAGAGGATGCTTAAGATGGCAAAGGTTTTTCCGGAAATAGTCATATCTGTGAAGGTTCCGCAGATGTAAAGCGGAAGCAGCGGGATGATAATGGTATGAAGGACCTTGTCAATGATTTTGGAAAAGTCACTCATTCCGTTATAAAGGCTGTTTCCCATTTCTTTTCCACGCATGGAAGAGAGGCACAGTCCCATGACAAAGGCAAGGGCAACAGCAGAAAGAGTATCCATGACCGGCTCCAGTGTGATAGAGAAAAATGGTGTCAGGGATGCGTCTGCGGTAGCTGCGATCTGATCCAGTGCACCTTCACTCATAAAGTGCGGGAACAGGCTGGATGATACCAGATAGGATGCGGAACCTGCGATCAGAGTGGAGCCATAAGCCAGAGCCACTGTGATCAGGAGAAGCTTCCCTGCACCCTGTGAAAGATCCGCAATACCCATGGTCACATAGGCAAGGATCATCAGCGGGATGACGAATTTCAGAAAGGTACTGAAAAATCCGGAAAGGGTTACAACAAAGCGACAGAAGCCTTCCGGAAGGAACTGGCCGAACAGGATACCTACGATGATGGCAATGATCAGCTTCGGCACAAGTCCGATCTTGATTTTTTTCTTTTCCATTTGGATTCTTTCCTCCTAAGTATGAATTTATTCATTTTGCACAAAAATACGATTGACGTCCTCGTGATTGTATTGTAACATTGACATAAAAATAAGGCAAATTCACAGATTTCATCATCACGATGAAAAAATTTCATAGAAAAAGGGAGAAAATCATGGAAATCCGTCAGTTGGAGACGTTTGTACATGTAGCACAGCTTCAGAGCTTTTCCAGGGCAGCAGAGGTTCTGGGATACACCCAGTCAGCGATCACTGTCCAGATCCGTCTTCTGGAAAATGAGCTGGAAACAAGACTTTTTGACAGAACCGGAAAGCGTGTGGTGCTTACTCCGTCCGGAAAAGAGTTTATGGGGCATGCAAGCCGGATCTTATATGACGTAAATAAAGCAAAAAAGTCAATGAATGATGATGCGGAACTGAAAAATCCATTACATATCGGGACTATTGAATCTCTCTGCACAGCAAAGCTTCCGGCTGTTCTCAGCAAATTTCGTGAGTTTCACCCGAAAGTAAATATGCAGGTGACTATTGATACACCGGAGCAGCTGATACGGATGATGGAGCATAACGGGCTGGATCTTATTTATATACTGGATACCCCAAGGTGGGACCAGAACTGGGTGAAGGTCATGGAGAAGGCGGAGCCGGTAGTATTTGTGGCCTCTGCAGATTCGGAGTTTGCGGGAAAGACGCTGAAGATGGAGGATATCCTGGAAGAGCCTTTTTTTCTCACGGAAAAGAATGCCAATTATCGGCAGGCCCTGGATCAGCAGCTGGCGCTTAAGAAGCAGGCCCTGTCACCGGTACTGGAAATCAGCGATACCGCTTTTATCATCCGCATGCTGGAAAAGAACCACGGACTTTCCTTTCTTCCCTATCTGGCTGTGGAGCGGGATATCCGGAAAGGAAGAATTGCCCTTTTACATGTGGAAGATGTGGAGATATCCATGTACCGGCAGATCTTTTACCATAAGAATAAGTTTAAGACGAGAGAGATGGAGGAGTTTATCCGTCTGGCGGCAGAGTGAAAGTCAGAGCTTGTAAAAACAAATAAAATGTGGCACTATAAAAGAAAAAAACACAGGAGAGAAAAAATGAATCTTATTGAAGAAGCAAAAGCTCTTGGTTTTTCCGACGCAGCGGTCATAAGTACCGATCAGCTTGTATTTGTGCCGGAATACCGGGTTTTCTGCGAGGACAATCTTTGCGGGAATTATGATAAAAACCCGGCATGTCCACCACAGAGCGGCACTGTAGAGGAGATGAAAGAGCATGCGCTGAAATATGAAAAAACGCTGATACTCCAGACAATGCAGGATGGCCTTATGGACTACAAAAAGGCAAAACTTGCTCATAACAAACTGACAGAACAGCTGGCAGAGAAGATGAAAGAAGAGGGAATAACTGATCTTCTGATCATGAGTGCGGGACCTTATAAACATAATTCCTGCATGTCCGCTTACTGTGTGGATGCACAGAAAATGGCAGACGCTGCAGGAATGCTATGCTGGACCAGCGACGGAATGATCCGTTATTTTTCCCAGGTTCTTTTCCGTGGGTAATAAGATGAAGGATTTTGTAAAGGAATATGGGAGAAATAGATGGAATTTTACGAATGCGAGTATCCGTTGACAGAAACAGAAAAAACGTGTAGAGTTTAAATAAATGTAATTACATAAAAAGAATCAGCAGGAGAAAAACCAGAATGGAAAAATCAACAGTTTATTTCACTGATTTTCGTTGTCCGGTGGGAACCAGCCAGCTGGACAAACTGAAAAAACTCTGCGTTGCCGCAGGAATCAAAGATATCGATATGGATGGAAAATTCGTAGCCATCAAGATGCATTTCGGAGAGCTTGGAAATATGGCATTCCTTCGTCCGAACTATGCAAAGGTAGTAGCAGATCTCTGTAAGGAGCAGGGCGGAATGCCGTTCTTGACAGATTGTAATACCCTTTATCCGGGAAGCAGAAAGAACGCACTGGAGCATTTGGACTGTGCAAATCTTAATGGATTTAACACGATCACAACCGGATGTCAGATCATCATCGGTGACGGAGTTCGAGGAACCGATGAAGTAGAAGTTCCGGTAGTGAACGGAGAATACTGTAAAACTGCCCTGATCGGCCATGCTATCATGGACGCAGATATTTTTATCAGTCTCAGCCACTTCAAGGGACATGAGACAACCGGCTTTGGCGGTGCTCTGAAGAATATCGGTATGGGATGCGGAAGCCGTGCCGGAAAGATGCAGCAGCATGCCAGCGGAAAGCCGGCCATCAATGAAGAAGTCTGTCGTGGCTGCCGCCGTTGTGCGAAAGAGTGCGGAAGTGATGCGATTACATATGTAAACAAGAAAGCAGTTATTGATTACGATAAATGCAAAGGCTGTGGTCGTTGTATCGGGGCCTGCAGCTATGATGCCGTATACAATCCGAATAGCAGTGCAAACGAGCTTCTTGATCGCAAGATGGCAGAGTATGCACAGGCTGTCTGTCACGGACGTCCCCATTTCCATATTGCACTGGTACAGGATATCAGCCCTAACTGTGACTGCCATGGTGAAAATGATGCGCCGATCCTTCCGGATATCGGAATGTTCGCAAGCTTTGACCCGGTTGCACTGGATCAGGCCTGTGCAGATGCCTGCCTGAAGGCAACACCGATCGCCAACAGCCAGCTTGGAGAGCATCTGGCAGAGCCGGGATGGCACTGTCACCATGACCACTTTAAGGATTCCAATCCGAATATTGAGTGGAAGGCAACCCTGGATCAGGCAGAAAAGATCGGCCTGGGAATCAGGGAATATGAGCTGAAGATAATCAAATAAGAAACAGAAATCATAGAAAATTACGAAAGCACGCCTGCAACATGGCGTGCTTTTTTGCGTAAATAAAGAAATATAAAATGAAAAAACGTATAAAGACGGTATTTTTAAATAAAAAACATGTGCGTGCATATGCGTGCTTGAAATACAGCCATTGTGAATAATATACAAAGAAATAACAGGAAAATTTGGACAAAAACGAGAAAACAGAAAAAGCTGTAAATTTATATTGCATAATCAGACTGCGTGTGATAACATACACACAACATAATTAACACGCATTTAACACGCAAACAAAGAGAAAAGGCACGCAAATACGAAAATATCAAAGATAAGCGGAGCTAATGTGCAGGAAAACGTGCAGATCGTGTGTACAGAAACAGGCTGCATTCTGTGAGCAGAGAATATAGAGCAGGCCTGAAATCTTTTTCAGAGGAGGAAATTATGACAGGAATACAGAAAAAACAGCGTCTGCTGACTATGATATTTGGAGCTTTCGCGATCTTTTTTACCGGATATCCCCATGTATGGTCTATTTACCAGCCCTATGTGATGGAGCAGGCAGGCTGGAGTCAGGGACAGGCATCCATGTGCTTTTATCTGGCACTGAGCACCTTTGTATTCGGAAATATCGTAGGCGGAAGGATGCAGAACCGCTTTAAGGAAAAGACGATTGTATGGATCGGAGGCGGGATCTTTGCGGCAGGAATCCTGGCATCTGCATTTCTGATCGTTCCTACACCGCTTCCTATGTATCTGTCCTATGGCGTGATGCAGGGATTTGGACAGGGAATGATCTACACGGTGATCTTGGCAACTGTGCAGAGATGGTTCCCGGACCGTACCGGATTTGCTTCCGGCGTTGTGGTAACTGCCAACGGACTTTGCGGATTTTTCCTGGCGCCGCTGAGTCGAAAGCTGCTGGAGGCAGAGGGTGTGCAGAAAACCTTTCTGATCATTGGGGCAGCCATCGCAGTTTCCTGGATTCTGTGCGGCATCTTTTTTCAGGCACCCGATAAGAGTCTGGTGAACGCAGGTGGCTCTGCGGCAAAGTCCGGAACATCGGAGATGAAGCAGTATACATCCGGAGAGATGATGCGTACAAGAAATTTTTATCTTCTTCTTGCGACCATGTTCTTTGGACTGATTTCTTATTTTATGGTTTCACCGGTATCCCAGACCTACCAGATCGACCTTGGGATCCCGTCTGCAGTGGCAGTCAGCGCCGTTATGCTTGGATCCATTGTCAATGCGGGAGCAAGACTGGTGCTTCCGACACTGGCAGATAAAGTGGGAAGGATCGTCTGCATCAAAGGAGTGCTGATCGTGGCAGTGATCGCTATGGGAGTTCTCGCTGTATCAAGATCCCTGGCAGTAACGGTTGCTGTTGTGCTGATGTACGGCTGCTACGGCGGCATCATGGGAAGCTTCCCGTCCCTGACAAGCTCTATTTTCGGAATGAAGCACACCGGGGAGAATTACGGATTTGTCATGTTCGGCATTGTATTTGCAACCTTTGGCGCACCGGCGATCTCCGGTCTGGTGAGTAGCAAAGGTTATGAGATGAACGTGGTATTTGGGATCGGAGCTGTTTTTGCAGTGATCGCATTGGTATGCCTGACTCTACTTGGACGGAATCTTGTGAAAGAGCATGCCGAAAAATCTGCCGGAGTAAAGAATGATACAGCACAGGTAAGCAAACCACAGGCAGAATAAGTCTGAATGTAACTGGATGCAGAGCTGTATCAGCTGCCGGATCAAAGACAGCTGACTGAGAATCAGAAAACAGAAAAACCTGGAAGAAATAAAATGCCTGTGGCTGATTTCTTCCAGGCTTTTTTTGAGTTGCCGGAATCAGATATTTCTGCTAGGATAACGAAAGGATGAGAAAATCAGATATTGTTTTTGACTGTTTATTTTGATCTGTCGTTCGAAGAAACCGTGAGACGACATAATACAAGAAACAGAGAATTTGGTGAAAAAGATATGCGCAGATGGTGGAGAGAAAAAGATTTTTCTTCAGTTCTCAGGGAACAGGCTATTACCTGCGAAATGGATACAGACAGTATTGTTGAGAAAATATACTCGGATTTGAACGCAGATCGCAAAGCGATTGCGTTCATGAGCATATAAAGTAAATGTAATACAAACATGTTCAGACTGGCAGAATAATTGCAATCATGCTGCCTTTTTTGCTGCTTTCCAGTACTTTTACCTGTCCGTTATGCTGTCGGACAATTTCACTGACAAGTGCAAGCCCCAGGCCGGCACCTCCCATAGCGCGGCTTCTTGATTTATCTACACGGAAAAACGGGGTGAAGATTTTTTCTTGATATTCGGGAGGAATGCCGATCCCGGTGTCGGAGACTTCAAGAAAGACATAATTGACCGACGTGGATGTATCTGTTATTTCTTCGGAAAGATGGATATTTACGGTTACTTTTCCACCGGAGTGATTGTATTTGATCGCATTTTCCACAAGATTGTACACAGCGCGATACAGCAGCAGATAGCTTCCGGTAATAATGCAGTCCCCCTCCTGCTGGATCAGTTCAACATCCTTCTGTTCCGCTACAGAAGCCAGGTCGCAGAAAACCTCATCCGTCAGTGCTGCCAGAGAGATCCTTTCGGAACGTTCAACAGTCTGTACACCGGTCATATCCAGGAGGATTTCAGCCAGATGGGAAAGTCGCCCGGTCTGTTCCTGGAGCATGGCAAAAATCTCCTGATAATCTTTTAAAGCAGGTGCTTCCCTGCGGGCAAAGACCTCCAGATTTGTCTGGATAACGGCAAGAGGAGTCCTCAGCTCATGGGCTGCATTGGCAGAAAACTGCTTCTGGGCAGTAAAGGCCTCATCCAGGCGTGCGAGCATTTTGTTAAATGAAATTGTCAGGCGGGAAATTTCGTCATTGGTAGCAGGAACTTCAAGAGCCTCTGAAAGGTTCTGGACCTCTATTTGGTTTACCTCCTGGCTGAGTCTGCGAAGCGGAAGTAATGCCTGACGGCTGATAAAATAAGTGCAGATGCTGCTGAGAAGGATGATGATCCCTGTTACCATGAGTCCTTTGGTGAGAAAAAGTTTTTTGGTCAGCTGCAGCTGATCGGAAAGCTCCGGAAATAAGACGGAGGGATTCATATTAAAGGTGATGGGAGTAGAATCTGTGTTATCGATCCGTATCATGTAATCTCCCAGATCCTCCATTCCGGCAACTGCAGACTGGCTGATAAAAAAATACATCAGAATGCAGGTGACTGTCATAAGCAGTGCGGTGATCAGTGTCAGACGCCATTGAAGAGAAAGCTTTCCGGTTATTTTTTTCATTGTATATCCTCCGTTAAAATGTAACCCTGGCCGATCTTATTCTGTATTGGATCAAAGCCGAGAGCCGTGCGCAGCTTTTTTCGAAGAGAAGAAATGTGGACACGAATGGAATTGCTGAGACTGTTGACGCTTCCGTCCCAGATATGCTCGATCATTTCTTCTGGGCTTATGATACGGTTCTGATGAAGAAGGAAATATTCCAGAAGAGAACTTTCCTTTCGGGTCAGAGAAAGAGGAAGTCCATCGATACTGGCCTTTCTTGTACGGGTATCAAAGCTGATACGTCCGCATTGCAGACATACATCCTGCTGGATAAATTTCCTTCGTGTCAGACTTCGGATCCGTGCCTCCAGCTCTTCAAAATGAAAAGGCTTTGTGAGATAGTCATTGGCACCGAGATCAAGCCCTTCAACCTTGTCCTGGATCTGTCCTCTGGCAGAGAGGATCAAAACGGGAGTGGAAGTATCGGATTCCCGAAACTGGCGCAGGATTTCCAGACCATCAACGCCTGGAAGGTTCAGATCAAGAAGGATGAGATCATAATTTTCCACCAGACATAATTCCAGTCCTTCATCCCCGTCAAAACATGTGTCCGCTTCATAGCCATCCATGCGAAGTCCCTCCGCAATAGACTGGCAGAGCTGCTTTTCATCTTCGATTATCAATATATGCATAATAAATTCTCCTAAAAAACAGTTGATTTTGCTTTGTTATCTATCATATCATGTATAGCATAAAATTCCTGTAAATTTTTTTATTTCTTAACAGAGATTTTATACAGGGGATGATATAGTAAGGCTACAGAGAACAAAATTAACATATAAAATATACGCCGGTTCCGGATATGGGCCGGTGATATCAGAAGGGAGAATATAAACAATGAAATTAAGAACACAGAAAATAACAGCACTTATGGCAGCAGCGGTATTAGGAATATCTGCATTTGGAAGCGTACCGGTAACAGCGGCAGAAAGCACGGAAACAGCAGAGATCGGAGAGGCAATGGCGGTGGATGGAGAGGCAGTTTCATCAGATCTGGTAGCAGGTACATTTAAGCCTTCCGACGTAACCTGCAAGGCACAGGATTCTTATGAATATCCGTTTCTGGGACTGAAGCTTTCGCTTTCGAAGGAGCTGTTAAAGCAGATCAAGGACCAGAGCATTGCAATGCTTACCACGGAAGATTTTGAGAATCAGACCAACGCAGTGACATATGCCTATGTAAGCTGGAGCAAAATGACAGAGGAACAGAAAAATGCCGAAATACAGAAGATGGGAACCGGATATGACGACTGGGTGGCAGGTCTGGACAGAATTGGCACAATTGGCGTTTATGACGAAGCTTCACAGAAAAAGCTGGATGAGATCACTGGCTGTACAGAGCATAAAGAGCTTGGAAGCAGCAGTGACGGGAAATACAAATATTATCTGAGCACCAACAAAGATGCAGATGAAAAGCTGACAAAGGAGCTGGAAAAGATCAAAACCGACATTACGGAAATGACACCGTATCAGAATATTTCTGTGTTTGACCAGCCACAGGATACCAGCGTCAACCCGGAGGATGTAAAATCTGTAGGAAAATTTGAAACAACAGGAATAGATGGAAAAACATATACAGAAAAAGTATTCAGTGACTATGACCTGACGCTGGTAAATGTTTTTACAACCTGGTGCTCACCATGCGTAAAAGAAATCCCGGAACTTCAGGAGCTCTATAAAGAAATGAAAGATAAAGGCGTCGGAGTAGCAGGCGTGGTGCTTGATACTACAGATGAAAAGGGAAATCAGGACGAAGAGGCTGTAAAAAAAGCAGGCATTCTTCAGGAAAAAACAAAAGCAAAATATCCGTTCCTGATACCGGATACTACTATGATGAACGGCCGTCTGCAGGGGATTTCCGCATTTCCTGAAACATTTTTTGTTGACAAAGATGGAAACATTGTAGGCGATACCTATACAGGAAGCCATACACTGGACGAATGGAAGGAAATCGTGGAAAAAGAGCTTAAAAACGTTTCAAAGTAAAAGATGATCATTATGGAGAGTGGAAAAATGATTCGGAAAATAACAGAATCCAGGTGGATCGGACCTGCTCTGGCGGTTTTGGGAATTTTACTGATGATACTGGGAATCTGCAGGGGCGAAGTGTCTGTAGTTTTTACAAAAGCGATCAACATCTGTATGGAGTGTATTGGCATTGGATAATAAGAAGATGAAAATAAATGAATGGCCGCGGCATGGGATCCAGGCATTGTGGGCGGCCCTTACAAACAGTCACATATCAGGCTTTGTGACTGGAAAGATCTATACCGGAAAACTGAAAAATGTCTGTGTTCCGGGGCTGAACTGTTATTCCTGCCCCGGGGCAAGAGGGGCCTGTCCCATTGGTTCCCTTCAGGCTGTGATCGGAAGCTGGAACTTCAAGATGGCATATTATGTAGCTGGATTTCTGATCTTTGTAGGAGCGTTGCTTGGAAGACTGGTGTGCGGATTTCTCTGCCCCTTTGGACTGATCCAGGATCTGTTGAACAAGATTCCTTTTCCAAAGAAGATCCGGACATTTCGGGGAGATAAGCTTCTGCGAAAACTGAAATATGTGATCTTTCTTGTATTTGTGATCATACTTCCCATGTTTGTAGTAGATATCATGGGCCAGGGAGCACCATATTTCTGCAAGCTGATCTGCCCGGCAGGAACACTGGAAGGAGGTATCCCTCTGGTGCTGCTGAACAAATCCATGCGAAGTGCAGTAGGCTGGCTGTACATGTGGAAAAATACAATCCTGGTGATCACCATTATCTTATCAATTATGATATACCGGCCATTCTGTAAGTATATCTGTCCGCTGGGAGCTTTTTATTCGGTATTTAATAAAGTTTCCGTTTTTCGTTACAGAGTAGATAAAGAAAAATGTGTTCACTGCGGAAAATGCAGGAATATCTGCCAGATGGAGGTCGATCCGACGGAAAATCCAAACAGTACAGAATGTATCCGATGTGGAAGATGTAAAAAGATATGTCCGACACAGGCGATCCGGTGTGGGTTTGCAGGCAAACCCTGATACAGAAAAATACGAAAACGGTACAGCTTATAAAATATAAGGTGTACCGTTTTTTGCAGAAAACTACTTTTCCATATTATCTATCAGTAACATATTCAGCTGTTCCCAGCGCTTCAGATCTTTTTTTGTAAAAAGCAGCTGGTGGCGGAACGCTTCGGTAAGCTCTTGTGGTTTTAAAGTGATCACACATTTGAATGCGCAGGGCATCAGATCCGCACTGGAAATCCCACACAAAAGTCCTGTTGTAAAATCTCGAAGCTCCAGAGGATTAAAAATGTACAGGAGATCTTCTTCCAGTGGGTTATACTGATTTACAAAGGAAAAACGGATCAGCATATCACTGTAAAGAACTTTTCCGGTGTAAAAAATCTCACTGCTTCTTCCGTTGGCAGAAACAGAACAGATCGTTAAGGTTGCTTCGTATTTTCCGGATTCGCCTTTTTTTTCATAAATATCGATGACGCCATCCTTCGTACGCTGATAGCGTCCATCGTAAAAGTAAAAATATAGCCGCTGTGCCTGAAAAAATGGGCTTTTTTGTCCTTTTCCCGGTGCATTGGACGGTTTACTGGCTGTTTCAGGAAGACCAGTGGTAAGCTGGGACATAGATACCTGGAGAATCTGGCTGATATCATACAAAGTTTCGATATCAACGGAGATATCTCCATTTTCATATTTGCATACGGTAGCTCGACTTTTATGGATGGCATCTGCCAGATCCTGCAGAGTCATCTTTCCGGCTTTTCGGTATTTTCTTATTTGTTCACCTACATAACAGGTAAAATTACTCATTTTGTTTCCTCATACTATCTATTTTTCTTATTAATTTTTATTGTATACGATTATATCGGAAAAACCGGTATTTTGTAAAGTAGTAAGAAACTTTTTTGAGATAAAATTTCGTAAAAAGAAACTTCTGCCATTTGCACTTATCTTTATTTAAGGTAAGATATGGCTGTTAGGCTGAAGGTTTCAGCCTATATCAAATATATACTTGAAGAGGGGAAATTGAAATGAAAGAAAAAGGAAGTAGCTTTTCCGGCTCAATAGGCTTTGTCCTGGCGGCAGCCGGAAGTGCAGTAGGAGTTGGAAATATCTGGAGATTTCCATATCTCTGTGCCAAAGATGGCGGAGGACTTTTCCTGCTGGTTTATCTGGTACTGGTACTGACTTTTGGATTTGTACTGTTGACAACGGATGTAGCACTTGGGAGAAAGACAAAGAAAAATGCATTGAGGGCTTTTGAATCTCTTGATCCAAAGTGGAAATTTTTAGGACATTTAACGTTTATGGTTCCGGCATTGATCATGACCTATTATTCTGTTATCGGTGGATGGATTGTAAAATATTTTTTTACTTATATTATTTCTGATGGGAAAGATGCGGCTTCAGATGTATACTTTACATCATTTATTACATCAGATATTGCACCCGTTGTATTTATGCTGATCTTTCTGGCACTGACTGCCTGGATCGTATTTCGTGGTGTGGAAAAGGGAATCGAAAAGTTTTCCAGGATCATTATGCCGGGGCTGATTCTTCTGATTGTGATCATTGCGATTTTTTCACTGACACTGTCCCATACTGATACGGATGGAACTGTCCGCACCGGTATGCAGGGGCTGGCTGTTTACCTCAAACCGGATTTTCATGGATTGACGGTAAAACGCTTCCTGGAGATCCTTCTGGATGCGATGAGCCAGTTATTCTTTTCCTTAAGTGTATCTATGGGAATCATGATCACATATGGTTCTTATGTGAAAAATGAAGTTAATTTAAATAAAGCAACAAATCAGATTGAGATCTTTGATACCGGCGTTGCGTTTCTTGCAGGAATGATGATCATACCGGCTGTTTTTGTATTTCTCGGAAAGGATGGAATGGCTTCCGGCCCAAGCCTGATATTTATCTCACTGCCAAAGGTTTTTGATGCCATGGGAGTATTTGGCCGTCCGGTGGCAATTGCATTTTTCCTGATGATGGGATTTGCGGCACTGACTTCCTGCGTGTCTGTCATGGAGACACTGGTTGCAAACTGCATGGAACTCTATCACAAACCCCGTAAGAAAATGTGTGGTGCTGTCGGAATCTATTCTCTTGTTACAGCAGTGCTGATCTGCCTTGGTTATAACAAACTGTATTTTGAACTTAAACTGCCAAATGGTTCCGTTGGACAGCTGCTGGATGTGATGGATTATATCAGCAACAGTTTTCTGATGCCGTTTATCTCACTTTTGACAAGTATTCTGATCGGCTGGGTGATCGGCCCTGACTGGATCATAGGAGAAGTGGAACGAAATGGGGAACACTTCAAACGGGCAGGGTTATATCGCTTTATGATCCGTTATGTAGTGCCGGTTGTAATGCTGATATTATTCCTGGTATCTACAGGATTTGCAGATTTGATTTCATAAGTGTGGTAATATGTTTATGGCGTCTGGACAGTCGCATTAACGGATGACCAGTACAAGATACGATTAAATAACAGAGGATTTGATGAAAAAAGATATGTACGAATGTTGGAGAGAAAACTAATACATAGAACGGAAATGATTCAGAAAATTAGACTTAGCTCACTTTAAAAGTGAAAAAATAATTTGATAATTTCTTGACAAGTACTAATAAATATGTTAGTATTCAATCATCAAATTAATAAAGTCTTCGGTGACTGACGGAGTTGTGGGATAACCACGAGGGAGCCGGAGATTCGATGAGTCGACCGTCTGGGCAGTATTTGAAAAACTTCAGATACTGCTCTTTTTTATGGGATAAAAGATGCAGACGGTTGCAGCGGAGAAAGGAGAACATTATGGGATTTAAAAGTGACATCGAGATTGCACAGGAGTGCACAATGGAGCCAATTACCAAGATTGCAGAGAAAGCAGGTATTGATGACAAATATCTGGAGCAGTATGGTAAATACAAAGCAAAGATCGACTATAATCTCCTGAAAGAAACAGACAAAAAAGACGGCAAACTGATTCTTGTGACAGCTATCAACCCGACACCGGCCGGGGAAGGAAAAACAACTACAACGGTAGGTCTTGCAGATGGAATGCAGAGACTTGGAAAAAATGTTATGGTAGCTCTTCGTGAGCCATCCCTGGGACCGGTATTCGGTGTCAAAGGTGGTGCGGCAGGCGGCGGCTATGCACAGGTAGTTCCGATGGAGGATATCAACCTTCATTTTACCGGTGATTTCCATGCAATCGGTGCGGCAAACAACCTTCTTGCAGCAATGATCGACAACCATATTTTCCAGGGAAATGAGCTGAACATCGACCCAAGAAAGATCACCTGGAGACGTTGCGTGGATATGAACGACCGTCAGCTTCGTAATGTAGTAGATGGACTTGGCGGAAGAACAAACGGTATGCCGCGTGAGGACGGATATGACATTACCGTAGCATCTGAGATCATGGCAGTTCTCTGTCTGGCAAGTGATATCAAAGATCTGAAAGAGAGACTTTCCAGAATCATCATCGGATACACTTATGGCAAGGTTGCTGAGCAGAAACCGGTAACAGCAGGAGATCTTCACGCAGAGGGTGCTATGACAGCACTTCTGAAGGATGCCCTGAAACCAAACCTTGTTCAGACACTGGAGCATGTTCCGGCAATCGTTCACGGCGGACCATTCGCAAACATCGCTCACGGATGTAACTCCGTAACAGCTACAAAGATGGCTATGAAGCTTGCTGATTATGCCATCACAGAGGCTGGATTCGGTGCTGATCTTGGAGCTGAGAAATTCCTGGATATCAAGTGCCGTATGGCAGGTCTTACACCAAGTGCCGTTGTTATCGTAGCAACCGTACGTGCTCTGAAATATAATGGCGGTGTTGCAAAAGCGGATCTTAACAATGAGAACCTCGAGGCTCTTGAAAAAGGTATCCCGAACCTTCTGAAGCATGTAAGCAATATCAAAAATGTATATAAGCTCCCATGTGTGGTAGCTATTAACGCATTCCCGACCGATACCAAGGCAGAGCTTGATTTTGTGGAAGCAAAATGCAAGGAGCTTGGCGTAAACGTAGCACTTTCAGAGGTATGGGCAAAAGGTGGCGAAGGCGGAATCAAGCTCGCTGAGGAAGTAATCCGTCTTGTTGAAGAGCCGAATGACTTCACATATGCTTATGAGCTGGAAGGCTCCATCGAGGACAAACTGAACCAGATCGTACAGAAGGTTTATGGTGGAAAGAAAGTGGTTCTTACAGCAAATGCCCAGAAGCAGGCGAAACAGCTGGAGGCACTTGGATTTGGCAACTGCCCGATCTGTGTAGCTAAGACCCAGTACAGCTTAACAGACGACCAGACAAAGCTTGGTGCTCCGACAGATTTCGAGGTAACAGTAAGAAATCTTAAGATTTCCGCAGGTGCAGGATTTATTGTTGCACTGACAGGTGAGATCATGACCATGCCAGGACTTCCGAAAGTACCGGCAGCAACCAAGATCGACGTAGACGAGAGCGGTAAGATCACAGGACTGTTCTGATATAAAGATTTTTTGAGGGGAATTCAGATAGAAAGCGGTAGAGCCTGCAAAAATAGAGGCTCTGCCGCTTTTTATATTGTTGTGGAGAGAGTATTGAAAAACTTTTAAAAGCAGGAAAAACACTGGGTTTGACGATCCCGTGATACGAATTTGATACGAAAATCCCCGGAAGTGGTCGAGACTTCCGGGGGTTCTTGTTCCGTTTATGTAAGGTGGTTTAATCCTTTAGGCTGTTACTGCCTGTCGTTTCTGTCCAGCCTAGCCACAGTTGCCATAACAGAAACAAAGAAAGTAATTATAGAACTTGTCATAGGACTTTACATCCTTTCAGCTGGAGGTTCGGCAGCAACAGCATTATAGCATGTTCAAAACAAAAATGGTATAATATTATAAATTGTCAAGAATATCAGCAATCTCCTGCTGCTTGTTGGGATAAAACTCACAATGTCGAGGAAATCGCAGAGGGGACGCGCATGTGACATTTGTGTTAATTAAGAGGAATGCTATAGAAAATATTGTAGAGATAAATGAATGTGGGGGGGGGAAAAATATGGTATACACATGCAAATATAAATCGCTAATCGGAGATATTTTACTTGCTGCAGATGAAATCGGACTTACCGGTTTGTGGTTTGAAGGACAGAAATATTTTGCAAATACACTTCCGGAAGATTATGTTCCACAGGAAACGAAAATTCTCACAGAAGCAAAAAAATGGCTGGATGTATATTTCTCCGGTGAAGAACCGAACTTTACTCCACCACTTCATCCGAACGGTTCAACATTCAGAAAGGCAGTGTGGCAGATTTTACTGGATATTCCCTATGGACAGACGATTACATATGGAGAAATTGCGCGCAGAATTGCAGTGATGAAAAACACTTCCCATATGTCCGCCCAGGCAGTAGGCGGTGCGGTTGGACATAATGAAATTTCCATTATCATTCCCTGCCATCGAGTCATAGGAACAAATGGAAGCTTGACGGGCTATGCCGGAGGAATTGACAAAAAAATTTCACTTCTTAAGCTGGAACATACAGATATGAGCCGTTTGTTTATTCCAAAGAAAGGAACTGCACTGTAAAACTCAGGCTGAGAGGACGGTCTGGTACAGGCGTCCACGAAAAGACAGATATTTTATTTATGAAAGCATGCTATGAAAATTGCCAGCAGGATTTCGGAGGAATAATTATGGGAAAAATACTGGATGAAGATTTAATCTACGAGATACTGTCCGTGGTGGAAGAGATACCTGAGGGAAAAGTGGCCTCCTACGGACAGATCGCACGGCTGATCGGGCGGGATAAAAATTCACGTCTTGTAGGAAAAGTCTTAGGTATGGCAGAATTTTACGGGAAGTATCCCTGCCACAGAGTTGTGAACCATGCAGGGCGTACTGCACCAGGCTGGAGAGAGCAGAAGATGCTTCTGGAAGACGAGGGTGTGGAGTTTAAGGCAAATGGATGTGTAGATATGAAGCAGTATCAGTGGGAGGAGTAGTGTTTTATGAATTGTAGAAATATGATGCAGATCCCGGAGCTTACAGAAGTTCTGAAACTGAAAGCAGGGGAAAATGGTCTGGAGTAGTTTGTCCGATGGTGCTATTTTGCAGACTGCCTGCAGTGCATCAAAAGTGAATACAGGATTGAATAACTATATCCATGGAGGAGAATTCGTAGTTCTGACAAATCCCAGTGTCACCGACGACAGCCGGAAACTCGTGCTGGAGGAAAAGGACAGAAACGCCGCAGAGCAGCTGTCTTCCTCTATTCTGGATGCAGAACATTTAAGCCGAGAGCGTGTGATGGCACAGGCCAGATATCTGAACCTTGCACCGCTTACCATGACCGATGAGCAGATGGAGAAAGGACTTGAGATCTTTGAAGCTTCTCTGAAAGAGGCATTAGAAGCATAGATTAATAGAAAGTTACTCTGTAATAGAAAGCTACTCTGTAACAGAAAAATAAAACATGCTTGACAAACCATAAATTCCTCGTATAATTATCAATGGTAATTAACTAAGATAATTATATAAGGAGTTTTTTTATGACAAATGAAAAGATCAAGCGGATGTTTGATGCGTTTTATCAGGCAAAGCGGATCCGGGATATGCTTCCGCCACTGCCTCAGGGGGTGATGCCATCCTACATACAGTATCTGGATGTGATCCATTCTCTGCAGAGAGAAAAAAAGGATATCCGGCTCTCTGATATCAGTGATGCCATGAACCTTCCGCGTCCGGGTGTTACCAGAACAGTGAAAGAAATGGAGACAAAGGGATATCTTCAGAAGCTTACGTCTCCGGATGACGGGCGCGTTACTTACATTTCCATAACAGAAAAAGGAGAGATGCTTTCCAGGAAGTATGATCAGGATTATTTCAGCAGTCTGGCGCCCTATCTTTCAGAGATTTCCGAAGAAGAAGCAGACAATATGATCCGGACCATCGGGAAATTTTATCAGATCATGTGTGACAGGAGGGAACATTATGACAAATGATAAGGCAGATTTTACCCAGGGAAATATCCTGAAGAAGCTGGTTGCATTTATGATGCCGGTACTCGGTGCGCTGATCCTGCAGGCTGCCTATGGTGCGGTCGATCTTCTTGTAGTTGGAAGATTCGGTTCCACATCCGGATTGTCAGCGGTTTCCACCGGAAGTCAGGTACTGAATCTGGTTACCTTTGTAGTGATCCAGTTTGCTATGGGTATCACAGTTCTGATCGCACGTTATCTTGGAGAAAAAAGACCGGAGCAGATCGGCTCCGTTATCGGTGGGGCTGCAATCGTCTTTACCATGATCTCTATCGTGCTGTTTATTGTTATGGTAGGCTTTGCACATCCGATCTCCATGCTGATGCAGGCACCGGAAGAAGCGGTAGCGCTGACTGCATCTTATGTACGGATCTGTGGCAGCGGAATTTTCTTTATTGTCGCGTATAACCTACTGTCTGCTATTTTCCGTGGCCTTGGTGACAGTAAATCTCCGCTGCTGTTTGTGCTGGTGGCATGTATTGTAAATGTGATCGGAGACCTGGTACTGGTAGCCGGCTTACATATGGATGCAGCAGGAGCAGCTATTGCTACGGTTTCTGCTCAGGCCTTAAGTGTTGTATTTGCAGTAGTTCTGCTGATAAAGAAGGAGCTTCCTTTTACCATCACAAAGAAAGATTTCCGGTTGAATCCCCAGTGCAGACGTTTTCTAAAGATCGGACTGCCGCTGGCACTTCAGGAATTCCTGACCCAGATTTCATTCCTGGCCTTGTGCGCATTTGTCAATCGCCTGGGTCTGGAAGCATCCTCCGGTTACGGAGTTGCATGTAAGATCGTAAACTTTGCCATGCTGGTTCCAAGCTCCCTAATGCAGTCCATGGCCTCCTTTGTTTCACAGAACGTAGGAGCAGGAAAGCCGAAACGTGCGAGAAAATCCATGCTTACGGGAATTGGAGTTGGCCTGTCTGTGGGATGCCTGGTATTTATCCTGATCCTGCTGAAGGGTGATGTACTGGCAGGATTCTTCTCCACAGATGCCGGCGTTATCCAAAAGGGCTTTGATTATCTGAAGGGGTTTGCTCCGGAGACACTGGTAACGGCTGTTCTGTTCAGTATGATAGGCTATTTCAATGGAAACAACCAGACCATCTGGGTTATGGTCCAGGGCCTGGTACAGACGCTTCTGGTACGACTTCCAATGGCGTACTTTATGAGTATCCAGCCGGATGCCAGCCTGACAAAGATCGGTCTTGCAGCACCGGTATCTACCACAGTGGGAATCATTCTGAACATCGGATTCTTTCTGTACTTTACCCGTGTGAAAAAAGAAATTGTTTCGGAAGAATGACCGGATAAAGGGATGTAAATGAGAGGGGTGATATGATATAATCAGAATCACCCCGGCAGAGGTGATGGTACTGACCCCTGAAATAGCTGCCGGAATCTTGACAGCTGTAAAGGAGGAGTACAGGATGATTTGCGGGATGACGTATTTTCAGATATGTCTGTATTTTTTGTTTTATTCTTTTGGAGGATGGGTCGTTGAAGTTATCTTCCATGCAGTAACCTTAGGAAAGGTTATAAACCGGGGATTTCTCAACGGTCCGGTATGCCCGGTGTACGGATTTGGTGTACTTTCCGTGTTTGCATTGCTTAATACGCTTCAGAGCGGCGGACATCAGATGAGTGAGGGAATGATCTTTCTGTTTGGAATCGTTCTTGCAACTGCGGTAGAGCTGGTTGCCGGATGGCTTCTGGATGTATGCTTTCATGCAAGATGGTGGGATTATTCCAATAAGCCGCTGAATTTTCACGGCTATATCTGTCTTGAGTTTTCCCTGATATGGGGACTTGCCATTGTGATGGTCGTAAAGGTTTTTCAGAAGTATGTGGAGCGTCAGGCTTCTCATACACCTTCCACACTGGAATGGGTTGTTATGGCAATTCTGTATGCGGTGTATCTGGCTGATCTTATTGTAACAGTGGCGGTGATCCGCGGACTGAACAAGAAGCTTACCCGACTGGATAAGGTACGTGCGGATCTGCGGATCGTGAGTGATAAGCTCAGTGATACTCTGGCAACAACTACCATTGATACAGCACAGAAGGTGGGAGAGGGAAAGGTTCAGGTTGCTCTTGCTAAGGCAGAGCTCAGAGATGCGACTGTGGCTCAGAGAGAAAAATCTGCCGAAATGCTTCGGATGAAGAAAGCGGAGCTTCAGGCACAGTTTGATGAGCTGTCAAGCTCTATCACAAACCATACGGTATTCGGCCAGGGAAGAATCATTAAGGCTTTCCCGGAGATGAAGCACAGAGATTATTTTGAACTGATCCAGGAACTGAAGAAAAAACTCAGATAAGAAAAATGAAACGCGATAAAGAGGCAGCAGGAAATTTCCAACATTTCCTGCTGCCTTTTTTTGGAGTATCAGAGTTTCAGCTTATCGGATTCGTTTCTTTATCATTGGTCCGATGATCATGGCGATGATCATTTTTATGAGATCTGCCGGGATAAACGGAATTACACAGATTCCAAGAGCTGCTTTGAAAGTGGAATCTGCAACGATGCAGAACCATACAGTTCCGAAAAGATAGCATACAATTGTTCCTGCGATCATACCAACGAGCTGGATCAGAGGCTTATGGCAGTTGTCAATTACCAGTCCGGCAATAACAGCCATAACGATAAAGCCGATGATGTATCCGCCTGTAGGACCGGCCAGCTTTGCAGGGCCGCCGGTAAATCCGGAAAATACCGGAAGACCTACAAGTCCAAGCAGAAGATAGATCAGATAGCTGATGGTTCCTTTTTTCCATCCGAGAAGATACAGGGACAGATAGATGGCAAGATTGGTAAATGAGATCGGAACCGGACCGATCGGAATGGACAGCGGCGCAAGAATACAGGTGACAGCTGCCATAAGAGCGGTCATGGTGATCTCGTAGGTTTTTGTACGTGGTGCAGAGACAGTATTTGTCTGATTCATATTGAAAGAGCCTCCTTTGAAAAAGGTAATATATTTACTGGTTTGGGTAAGCAATGAAATGCTGTAAGTGTGTATGACAGGTCATATGTACAGAAGGATGCTTACGCAGATTCAATTTCATAGGTGAATCCTGCATCCGTAATGGTTTTGAGAGTGTCTTCGATTCCCTGGCCACCTTCTGTAAGATAACCGGAAGCAAAAATAGAGTCTACAACACTGAGCAGTTTTTTTTCTTCGCCTTTAAAATAAACTTCTCTTCCGGCAGCACATCGGATATCTGCTTTAGGTACAAGAAGTCTTGCCAGGCAGAGAACCTTCATACAGTATTCGGTTGTCAGCTGGGAAATATCTGCATTTCCGAGAGGAGTTCCCTTGATCGGAAGAAGAAAGTTGATCGGCAGTGCTTCCGGCTGGATCTCACGTAATTCCAGAAGCATGTCAACAACGTCTTCCTTGCTTTCACCCATGCCAATGATACCGCCGCTACAGATCTCGAAACCAAGTCCCTGAAGCATATGGATGTTCCGGACACGCTGGTCAAAGGTATGTGTACTGCAGATGTTATGATAAAAGGAACGGCTGCTGTTCAGATTATGGTTGATCCGGTCAAGACCAGCCTCTTTGAGCATTTTTGCCTGGTGCTCTGTGAGAAAGCCTATGGAGCAGCAGAGATGAGTTCCGTGTTCTTTCATTTTGCGGATCCTGCGGGCCAGCTCCTCGATCTCTTTATCTGTAAATTTCATACCACTCAGTCCGATACAATGTCTGGATAAATGATAATCATTTACGAAATCATTGTCCTGATATAATTTGTCTTCATCTACCCATTTGTATTTATCAATATCGGCAGTGGAACGACATGACTGGGCACAGTAGGCACAATCCTGGGAACAGTTACCGCTGCGGGCATTGGTAAGGATGTGGATGCTTACCCGGTTTCCCTTATATTTGTAACGTAAACTGCTGGCACGGTCGATCAGTGCCTCAAGTTCTTCGTCCGGAGTATCTAAAATTGCAATGGCTTCATCTCTGGAAAGCGATGGAGCTTCTTTTTCGCATGATGCAGTGTTCATGTCAATACCTTCCTTTTGAGTTTTTTTGTACGGGTATCACTTTATCACATAGAAATATTGAATGTCAACTGCAAATATAAAATGAGTTTACAATTAAAAACTGTAGTATTAAGGTAATGCTTAGGATCATTGAAGCAGGGAATTTCCTTGATTCGGTTAAAATAATTCTCAATTCAATATCATATCTTTATAAAATCTTAATACGGAAGCAGAGACTTTTATACTATCTTTGAAAGTAGTTATATATAATAAAATGCATTACGAGGATAGCACTGTTAAAAGTATTGATAAGGAGTTCTGATCATTTATGCCGGAAAAATCATATAAGAAAAAACATATGACATCTTTTCAGCTGATTATCATGGGGTTTGCAGGAGTGATCCTTTTGGGAACCGTTCTGCTGATGCTTCCATTTTCTTCTGCGGAGAAGGTGATCACACCATTTCATGAGGCACTTTTTACAGCCACTTCGGCGGTATGTGTTACAGGTCTTGTGGTAAAGGACACTGGAAGCTACTGGTCCCTGGCAGGCCAGACGATCATTCTTGCACTCATACAAATAGGTGGGCTTGGAGTAGTGACTGTGGCTGCGTCTGTTTCCCTTCTTTCCGGAAAGAAAATATCCCTCATGCAAAGAAGCACCATGCAGGATGCAATTTCAGCTCCAAAAGTCGGAGGAATCGTCAGACTAACAAGGTTTATTTTGAGGGGAACATTTTTGATCGAAGCTGCAGGGACGGTGTTGCTGCTGCCGGTTTTTATGGGAGATTATGGAAAAAAGGGAATCTGGATGTCAGTTTTTCATTCAATCTCTGCTTTTTGTAATGCCGGCTTTGATATTCTGGGGACAGATTCCAGTATGTTTCCATCGCTGACTAGGTATTCCGGAAATATACTTATAAATCTGGTAATTATGCTGTTGATCATTACAGGAGGAATCGGTTTTCTCACATGGGATGATATTTATACAAACAAACTGAACTTTAAACGCTACCGCATGCAAAGCAAGATCATTCTCATGACTACCGCATGTCTGATCTTATTTCCGACAGTTTTTTTCTATATCTGTGATCTGACAAAATTACCCATGGAAAAACGCCTGTTAGCAGCAGCGTTTCAATCGGTAACGACAAGAACTGCCGGATTTAATACTATAAACATTTCAGAGATGAGTGAGGCATCAAAAGCGGTTATGATACTGTTAATGCTAATTGGTGGTTCACCGGGATCTACAGCAGGTGGAATGAAAACAACAACTTTTTCAGTACTTATTTTAAATGCAATTGCGACATTTCGAAGTCAGGAAAATGCAGGAGCTTTTGGGCGAAGACTTGAATATCATGTGATAAAAAATGCAGCGACAATAGCCATGTTATATTTTGCCTTGTTCTTTGGCGGCGGAATAGCGATCAGTGTGTACGAAGGCCTTCCACTTTTAGATTGTCTGTACGAAGCTGCTTCAGCTGTTGGTACGGTAGGTCTGACTCTGGGAATCACACCGGAACTTCATGTTTTTTCACAAGTCGTGTTGATCATACTGATGTATCTGGGCCGTGTAGGTGGTCTGACCCTGATCTATGCGGTATTTTCCGGAAGAAATAAGGGAAATGCAAAGCTCCCTCTGGAAAAAATCACAGTTGGATAAGAAGGAGAAAAATAATATTATGAAAAATGTATTGCTTATTGGACTTGGAAGATTTGGAAGACATATTGCCATGCAGCTCAATCAGCTGGGACATGAAGTTATGGCAGTTGACTGGAAGGAAGAAAGAGTGGACAAAGTACTGTCATTTGTGACGAATGCTCAGATTGGTGACAGCACCAATGCTGAATTTTTACAGTCCCTTGGAATTGGAAACTACGACATTTGTTTTGTGACCATTGGAGATAGCTTTCAAAATTCTCTTGAAACAACATCCCTTCTAAAAGAACTGGGTGCAAAATTGGTGATATCCAGAGCTGAACGTGATGTTCAGGAAAAATTTCTTTTACGCAATGGTGCCGATAAGGTAGTTTATCCGGAAAAGCAGGTGGCAAAATGGGCCTCCATCCGTTATACAGATGATCATATCCTGGATTATATGGAGGTGGATGCTTCCCATGCAATTTTTGAAGTGGAAGTGCCGGAAGAATGGGTTGGAAAAACAGTGGGTGGACTTGACATCAGAAAACGCTACAATATTAATATTCTGGCAGTAAAAAATGAAGAGGAATTCAGTATTGCAATTTCACCGGAAACATATTTTACAGAAAATGATAAATTACTGGTATTAGGAGAATACAGAGCTCTTCAGAAGTGCTTCCGCATATAGCTCATTGCCATGAAGAAAAAATTTTTGACCACAGAACTGCTGCGTGATATAATTCCAGTAAACAACAGCAGAAGGAGAATGAGCTTGAAAATGGAGGATACAGTAAAAAACAGAACCTGTTCGAAACGGCCATTTGCATGGTATGTGGAAAAACCGTCTGCAAAAGATTACTTGCTGACGGTTTTTATATTTGCAGTATGCACTTTGATTGGCCTGCTGTTTCAGAAGCTGGATTTTACAGATACGAATATTGTAACGATATACATTCTGGGTGTGTTGATCACTTCCATCGTGACAGATGGTTATCTTTGCAGTGTAGCAGGCTCCTTTTTAAGTGTATTCTTATTTTGTTTTTTCCTGACGGAGCCAAGGATGTCTTTTGAGACATATGCGGTGGGATATCCGGTGACATTTTTCATAATGCTTATTTCATCCGTACTTACAGGAACCCTTGCGGCAAAGCTGAAAATGCATGCAAAGCTGTCTTCACAGATTGCCTTTCGCACACAGGTTCTGTTTGATACGGATCGTCTGCTGCAAAAGGCAAAAAGTGAGACAGAAATCCTCGGAGTTACCTGTACACAGCTGATACGCCTGTTAAACCGCAGCATCACGGCATATGTTGTGGAAAATGGAACTTTATCAGAAGGAAAGCTTTTTTCCGGGGAAAAAGAGAGCACAGAGGATTTTCTGACACAGGAAGAACAACAGGCGGCCAGATGGACTTATGAAAACAGACAGCGTGCCGGCGCATCCACACAGTATTTCTCACAGGCAAAATGCTTATATCTGGCAATTCGAAGCGGGAATAATGTTTATGGCGTAATCGGGATCCCTCTGCAGAAAGAAACACTGGACTCTTATGAATACAGCATCCTGCTGTCTGTAATAAATGAATGTGCACTTGCAATGGAGAATGTACAAAATGCCATAGAAAAAGAAAAAAATGCGGTTTTAGCAAAAAATGAGCAGCTGCGTGGCGATCTTCTTCGGGCGATCTCCCATGACCTGCGTACTCCGCTTTGTTCTATTTCCGGAAATGCAGATATGCTTCTCAGTAACAGTGACCGTCTGGATGAAGCTACAAGGTATCAGATCTACACGGACATTCATGAGGATTCAGAGTGGCTGATCGGAGTTGTGGAAAATCTGCTTTCCATTACCAGGCTCAATGATGGAAGATTGAAGTTTAAATTTACGGATCAGCTTTTGGATGAGGTAATAGCAGAGTCACTCCGGCATGTCAGCCGGAAGCATGATGCGTATAAGATAGTGGCGGACTGTGAAGAACTTGTTCTTACACGTATGGACGTGCATCTTATTATACAGGTTCTGGTAAATTTGATCGATAATGCGATAAAATATACGCCGTCAGGCTCTGTCATCAGCATTCGGGGGTTCAAAAAAGCCGGGAAAGCACAGGTAAGCGTGGAAGATAACGGCCCCGGGATCCCGGATGAAATGAAGCCACATATTTTTGAGATGTTTTATACAGGGAAAACAACCGTTGCAGACAGCCAACGGAGTCTGGGGCTTGGCCTGGCACTTTGCCGCTCTATCATAGAAGCTCACGATGGAACACTGGTTCTTTCGGATCATGCTCCGCATGGATGTAATTTTACTTTTACTTTACCATTAAGCGAGGTGACATTAAATGAATAAGACATTAATTCTGGTGGTTGAGGATGACAGACCCATACGGAACCTGATCGTTACCACTTTAAAAACACATGACTATAAATATCTGGCTGCAGAAAATGGGGCTTCAGCCATTTTGGAGGCTTCATCACATAATCCGGATATCGTTCTTCTGGATCTTGGTCTTCCTGATATGGAAGGAGTAGAGGTAATAAAGAAAATCCGTACCTGGTCGAATATGCCGATCATCGTGATCAGTGCCAGAAGTGAAGATATGGACAAAATAGAGGCACTGGATGCGGGTGCAGATGATTATATCACAAAACCATTTTCAGTAGAAGAATTACTTGCGCGTATCCGTGTCAGCCAAAGGCGGCTTGCCATAACGCAGTCAGGAAAACAGCCGGAAACATCTGTTTTTGAAAATGGTGGATTAAAGATAGATTACACGGCTGGCTGCACATTCTTGAAGGACAGAGAACTGCATCTGACGCCCATTGAGTATAAGCTGCTCTGCCTTTTATCCCGTAATGTTGGAAAAGTATTGACACATACATATATTACTCAGCAGATCTGGGGACGCTGCTCGGAAAACGATGTTGCTTCTCTCAGGGTTTTTATGGCAACACTGCGGAAAAAACTGGAGCTTGAAAAAAACGGTGTACAATATATCCAGACGCACATAGGAATTGGATATCGCATGCTCAGGATCGAGAAACCTGAGCAGGAAACGAACTCTTCTTTATGAAGTCGGAAGGGCTGACGGAAACAGTGGAGCATAAATTCTGTGCATCGCGAAGCGTGTTGCTGAGAACGGAGTGAACAGTAACTAGGGTTTACAGGGCAGATGCATGGAATAAAATTTTGTTTGACTTTTTGAAAAAGAGGCAATATAATTACAGGGAACGAGTGGCAAGTAAGCGTAAATCCAGTTTACCGGCTACTCGTTTTCATTTTACAAAAATGAATATCGTCATGAAAAAGTGTGTAGCGTGTCAGCGTAAGTCCAGCTTATATGACAGGGTGCGCACTTTTTTTGTGCCAAAAAGAAAGGAGGTGACATGCTCCCACCACTTAAATCTTACGATTTTGAAGTGGGGGCTTCCTGCTCAATTGCCCTTTAGGGCAAAGCTAAAACAGGCTATCCCCGCGTGTCCTGCGGTTTTGTTTTTTATGTTTATCCGGTTACGGATTTTTTTCTTGTGCCGTCAGGCACATTCTTTATAGATCCTTTTTCCTTCTTCCCGGATGTTGACTGCTGCATTCACATCCCGGTCCATCCTGTTTCCACATTCACAGACATACATTCTATCCGACAATGCTAGTTCCTTTTTCTTATGTCCGCATACACTGCAGATCTTGCTGGATGCAAAATAACGGTCTACTTTTATAAGATGTTTTCCGCGCTCTTCCAGCTTGTATCCAAGCATGGACAGAAACTGCCCGTACCCGTTATCCTGCACGCCTTTCCCAAGATGCAGGCCTCCGGACATTCCCTTCAGGTTCAGATCTTCCACGCATACTGCATCATATCTTTCAGCAAGCTCCCTGCTGAGCTTATGCTGGAAATCTTTTCTCTGGTTCTTTATCTTTTCATGACATAAAGCTACCCGTTTCTTCTGTTTCTGATAGTTCCGGCTTCCTTTTTCACAGTGGGAGAGCTTTCTCTGTTCCCTTGCAAGTTTTTTCTCTGCTTTTCTGTAAAACATAGGATACCCAGCTCTTTCTCCTGTAGAAAATACACACATTCCCTGCATGGCAAAATCGATCCCAAGAAATCTCTCTGCCGGTCTTTTTTCCACGGTTTGGTTCTCACAGCAGAACAAAAGACTTGCAAAATATTTCCCGGATGGCTCACGGCTCACAGTTACGGATCTCAGCTTCCAGTCTGACGGAATCTGCCGGTGGAGTTTTATCTTTATGGCAGCCATCTTCGGAAGCTTCAGATGGCTATCCTGCAAAAGGATATTCCCGTTTACTGCATTGGTCGTATACGAATTTCTTGTATGCTTCTTTGATTTATAACGTGGAAATCCGCAGGATGGTTCCCGGAAGAACTTCCGGAACGCACTTTCCAGATGCAGCTGCACATTCGCCAGGGCAAGGGAGTCTACCTCCTTCAGCCAGGGATATTCCTTCTTATATCCGGCCGGTGTGTTCCGGAGCATCTTTTTTTCTTTCTGGTAATAGCTGATCTTGTCTGCGAGCATCTGGTTATAGATAAAGCGGCTACAGCCGATTGTTTTCTCTATCTGGACTTTCTGCTCTTTATTTGGATAGATCCTTATTTTTACGGCGCGGTTCATTCTTCTCACCTTCTGTATTTTATAACCATCACCAGGTGATAGTATAGTAGAAATACTGAATGGGAATTATTGTCTAATTCCATTATATTTATCATTCATTTTCTTTTATCGACTGATATGTATTTATGAACTAATTGTTCTTTTTTAGTATACTACATCAGGGGATGGAGAACAAGTGTTTCTTTTGTACTATAGGGATTTTTTGAGCAGATATGCCCAGATGTGCAATTCATCTCACCACCTGAAGAGGTGGGAGAATTCTTGCTACATTTGTTAAAACAAAATGGCGGAAAGCAACAAGATGAAGGATATGCCGGTAAATAAGCTGATGATCCAGATGGGAATCCCGATGATCCTATCTATGGCATTGCAGGCAGTCTATAACATTGTAGACAGTGCATTTGTGGGAAATATGAAAGCAGGCAGTGAGACAGCACTAAATGCTTTGACACTGGTATTTCCAGTGCAGATGCTTATGGTGGCAGTGGGGATTGGAACCGGTGTAGGAACCAATGCACTTCTTGCAAGGACACTTGGACAGGGAGACAGTAAAAAAGCTGCAAAGGTAAATTAAGCGTGAAAATGGGTCTGCCCAGCAGCGTTTTTTTTCTTTTCTGCCGCTGGGCAGATGTTTTTTCTTTAGATACATGATAAGAGGAATTTTTGAAGATTCCATAAAGATTTGAAAAATGGACGGACATAAAAGACGTCCATTACACTATCGGAAAATCAGCAAGGAAGTTTCATAGTAACCTTTGCGCCGCCGGTTTCTTTTGAATTTTCTAAAATAAGCTGACCATTATGTTGTTCCATAATCGAATTTGTAATATATAGACCCATACCAAAGTGTAACTTTGAATTGCGGCTTTGATCGCCCATATAGAACCGTTCCTGTGCGTGGCATAATGCCTCTTTAGAAAACCCCGTTCCCTCGTCTGTGACTGAAATTTCCACGAAACCGTTGTTACTCTGAACATCCACATAAAGCGTTCCGCCTTGCGGGGAGTAGTCCAGCCCATTACTGATAACATTCATAATAGCACGTTCTATCAGCACCCTATCAAATTTCAGCATTTGAGGGAGTGAAACAGTATTCATTTGCAGCCGGATTTCTTTTGTCCGGCATAGTGATTCCATATAACCGAACAAGTGCTGCATGAACGCTGGCAAGTCTATACTTTTAATATGGAGCTGATAACCAACCGCCGCCCGTGATATATCAATCAGGGTTTGAATATATGACTGCATCTGGCCGGAGCTTTCCACGACGTAACCAGCGTATAATCGTTGCTCATCATCAAGATTTGTTTCTGTGAGTAAATCAGCATTTCCTTGAATAACCGTCAGAGGCGTTTTCAAATCATGGGCAAGCGCGGCGATTTGCTCTTTCTGTGTCTGTTCGGTTTTCCATTGCCGTTCTAACGAAATTTTCAGATTATCTTTCATATCTGAAAAAGATGCAAGGACATCTTCAAACTCTTTGATTTTGGCGTGTCCTACTTCAAAATCAAGGTTTTGCTTTGAAACCTCCGCAGTTGCTTCAAAAAGCGGGGTCAGTTGTGTACGCAGGTTCTTAGCAAATCTGGCGGTCAGTATGATAATGACCAGCAGCGAATTTACAGCCATCAGGATAAACGCAAGCGTGTCAGGAGATGGAAAATATTCCGGTAGCCATGACACTGTAAATTGAGAACCAATATAATACCTTAAAACGCAAAATTCGTTTTCCCGGACAACAAGTGCAAACTGCCTCCCCGTAGCATATTCAATATATTCTCCCTTTGCGTACAGCAGGGCAATTTCTTTTTCATCATCGTCCATATTGCTGTAAAGCTCATTAAAGTTCTTGTCCAGAATTAAGTAGCCGCATCCCTGTGGAATCACAACCTTTGTAATATCCGGGGCAATCGTCAGCGTTGGAATGATCTCTTTTACCTGCAATTCACTTAGATTTGCTCTTGTAGCTAATCCAGCATTTACAGCAAGTCCCTCCAAACCAGAAGGGACAATAATTGCCGCTACCAGCATGACAATGAGGGAGATAGCAAACTGGCGAAACAATATTTTCAATGTAGGTTTCTTTTTCACTCCCATTTATATCCTATCCCCCATACGGTGCTGACCGGACTTATTTTGAAATGCTCCAATTTCGCACGAATATTTTTTATATGCGTTGAGATCGTAGAGTTATCGCCTATTCCATCAAACCCGAAAACGGCTTCATAGATTTGTTCTTTTGTAAAAACCTGTCCCCGGTTTTTCGCAAGGTATTCACAGATTGAATACTCGCTTTTGGTAAGGGGAACCGGCTGTTCTGAAACATACAGTACCTTTGCGGAAAGGTCAAATCTTATATCAGGCTCAAATGAAAGTGTGCTGTGATGCTCCCTTTTTTCTCTGCGTAAATGTGCCGCGACACGGGCGCGAAGCTCCTGAATACGAAAAGGTTTCGTAATATAATCATCCGCACCGATGCCCAATCCAAACAATATATCTTCCTCTAATGTCTTTGCGGTCAGAAAGAGAATCGGGCAGTCTACCATATTCCTGATCTGTTTGCAAAACTCAAACCCGTCTGTGCCAGGCATCATCACATCCAAAAGAATGAGGTCATAGAAATGCAGCTTTTTGATGTCTACATCATCCGCATTTTGACAGACTGTTATCAAATATCCATCTTTCCCCAAACTGTTCTTAATCAATTCCAAGATAGAAACTTCATCGTCAACTACAAGTAAGTGGGTCAAAAAATCACCTCCCGCCCCATTATACCACATTGTCGAGGTTACTCATCATTATTTTTAATGTCAGCTTTCCGATATTCATTGTTGATATTTACAGCTACGGCATTGCTTATATCCACATTCACAATACTGTAAACGTAGCCGAAACTGAAATCTTCCCCCGCCACATTTTTGAAGCGTTTCGATACCTGCCCGATTTCTTCTTGCAGTTCTGACATTTCAAGACATTCATCCGTTATGGTATATGTCAGGCCGTTATATGAAATTTCATCATAGTTTGCGGCGTTCAGCTCATAATACGGCAGAGATTCATTTAACGCCTTATTTTTATCGGCGGTATCGCGGAGCGCACCGCAGGCCGATAAGCATATAAGACTTACAAGCATAATTACCACGGCAAACAGGCACTTTTTATTCACTGTTTTTACCTCCCTCCCAACCATGAAACCAAACCAAACTGGCAATCAGCAGACAAACAGTGCAGCATACAGAAATAATCATACCGCTGAAAAAATCGGTTTTTACCTGTGCATACAGTTGGGGGCTATCCCATGCAAGCACAGTGTAATCCATAGCACGAACGCCCCAGGCCCAGGGAATATATTTCCATGTAGCGTCACCAAGCCCTGTTATCATAAGGGCAGCTATTAAACTCCCTGCAATTCCCAATCCCATAGATGCACCTTTTCCGAAGCTCATTCCCACAAACAAATGAATCAGGTAAATGGGAAGCATGGTAATCAACAATAGAATCCCTGCTTTCAGGTAAAGGCTTGCCGGAGCATCCCTATATAGTGCAGCGAATGTTCCTAACGCTAAAAATGTTGCGCCAAAAGCACAGATCATCAGAAAACCAAGTTTACCAATATACGTTGCCATGCGAGATGGGATTGTTCCCAACAAAAGCTGATAATGCCCGGCCTGATTTTCGATCTGAACAACCAGGCCCACAATAATGCCGATCAGAAACGGGAACGCAACGGCCAGCACTTCCAGATAGGCACTGATTTTGGTTGCCAGTTCCCATCTGGATATATGATAGTAACCCGCAAAAATCGCCGCACATATAATCGGAATCATGCTGTGCATATAGAGCAAAATGCTATGTTTACACTTCTGATATTCTGCTTTCCAACAGCGAACCACAGATACCATAGTTACCCCACCTCCTTTTTCTCAAACCATCTTGCAGTTAAAAATGACAGCGCCGCAAACCAGGCCAGCGAAATGACCAATACAAGTATAATCATCCAAAATGCCATTGCCGTACTCTGATCTGCAACCGGCTCACCATTAGGCAAAATACCTAACACGGAAATCATAAGATGCGGCACCCAGCTATACGGGCAGATCATCCACAAAGAGGTTGTAGCCGTGAAAATCCCTAAAACGCTTCCAAGTCCGGCATTAAGAATAACCGTGACAAAGATACCAACTTTTTTTGATAACCATAAGCACAGCGGAACTTCCCATAGGCTTGCAATGACAATACAAGCTGTTCCGGCCGCAGCCTGCCAAATTCCGATTGTCAGGGGAATTTCGTTGATAACTAATATTGCAAAACCGCCCAACAGATTTAGCGCCAGGAAAATGAAATTCCCCACACAGGAATAAATACCGGCCACTCCAATTTTTGCTTTCCAGACTTTGTTCTGCGAAACAGGCAATGAAGCAACGGCACGATATTTTAGTTTGCCATTATCCCGCTGTTCAATCAAGGCACAGGTGAGCGTAAGGAATCCAGGATAAAGCAGGATATACCACCAATTATAAGAATTGAGCTGGAACCAAAGAGGGGCAAAAAAGTTCATAAGCGCAGTTACAAACGGGGCCAGAACGATCAGCGTTTTTGTGAAAGTTCTCTTATGCTTTAGGTTCTCTGCCTGAATATATGCCATCTCCATTTAATATCCCTCCTTACCATTTCTGCGAATAACATCCATAAAGAGTTGTTCCAAATCTTCACCGGCGCGAAGCTCTCCCTCATATCCAAGGACGCCGCCAGCAATGATACCCACATGATCTACAATCTGCTGGACTTCTGACAGAATATGGCTGGACAAAATAACTGTAATCCCTTTGCAGGGAAAGGAGCGAATTAACTCTCGAAGTTCCTCAATCCCTAAAGGGTCAAGGCCGTTAGTCGGTTCATCCAGAATCAAAAGCTGGGGACTGTTCAGCAATGCAATAGCAATACCAAGCCGCTGCTTCATACCAAGAGAAAACTGCCCGGCCCGTTTCTTGCCGGTATTCGTGAGCTGGACAATTTGCAATACCTCGTTAATTCGTGCATCGTCCAGGCCGAGCAATGTAGTTCTGACTTTGAGATTTTCGTATGCAGTCAGATTTTCGTAAAGCGGGGGCATCTCAATCAAAGCACCGATATGCTCCAGATCATTCCGCTTCCACGGGTGGCCGTCAAACTCGATGCTTCCCGATGTGGGGCGCAAAATGCCGGTGAGCATTTTTAAGATCGTGGATTTGCCAGCCCCATTCGGCCCCAGCAGACCATAAACCGAGTTGCGCCGGATGTTCAGTGACACATTGTTTACCGCCATTTGCCCCTTGAAATTTTTGCAGAGGTCAGTCGTTTTCAAAATCATATCCATATAATCAAGTCCTTTCTTTGATTCTACGGATAGCATACCGGGCAATTTTGAAGATTTCATAAAGATTCCCGAAAACAGAATATGAACAATACACCGTAACCGTGGAGCATATCGCAACAAAGCACTAACCTACGCATTTAGGGCCTTAAAAAGCCCTATATTTCAAGGTTTTTCCCGCATAGTCGGCGGGGTATGTGAGTGTTTTATCCTATCCCCGCCATAGTGCCGCTCTAAATGTGTAGAATTTACCAGCAGAAAATCGCCGGTTTCTCTGGCTCCATACTCCCAGATATGGTATCATGGAAAAAATCAATCTGACGGGGGGATCAGGATGGACGGACAAGAAAAGCTGCTGGACTATGAAACAATCAAAGCCGCCGTTGCCGGTGAGAAGTGGGCCACAGAAAAGGTGCTGGCCCACTATGCGGACTACATCGACGAGCTTTCCACGGTGGAGATCAGGCAGCCGGGCGGCAAAGTGAAAAAAGTCATTGACGAGGATATGCGGCAGCACATTTCCTTAAAGCTGATGGAAGCGTTGCCGAGCTTCCCGTTGGAACAAGAATAACGATCAAGAGGGCTGCACCCTCTTACGCCGCTTTGCGGCTATCACCTGCACACCCCCGAAACAGATACACCCGCTGCGCGTCTGTACCTGTTTCGGGGGCTAATAATGACTGTAACCTACGCCTTTCGGGGCTGATAACCGCCAGTTTCAAGGCTTCTCCCGCACGTTTGCAGAGGTGGGCGAATACTTTATCCTATCCCCGTCCATACCCGGCATGGCTGCGGTGATCTTGCCTATCGTCCTGCGTCGGTCTGCGTTGTGGTACATACAGATCAAATTTTCTTCTTCCACGGTAAAGTGCATCATTCCTCATACCTCCAATTCATTTTTCTTGGTTCTGGCCGCCGCCTTTTTCGGGCTGGTGGCCTGTTTGCTGTCGGCAAGCTGCTTGCGGATAGATGGCCGGGGCTTGCGAATACTCACATCACGGCGCTCATCTTTGTTAATCATGGCATATACCCCGTCACCTCCTTTCCTTGGGCAAAAAGAAATGCCTTTTTCGTCGCAGACTTACGAAAAAGGCATTTCAGGTGTGATTATAGAGAGGTTTAATTGTCTTTAGATTTTTGAAAAGTCCCGGTTTTATGCGGGTTTGCGCTGGTTGTGCTAATCGGAACGAAGTTACTGCTTACACGGATCCGGAAAACGAGGCGATTCTGCAGAATTCTATGGATGCAGTAGATGCACTTACAAAGGAAAAAACGATTATTATGATTGCCCACAGATTAAAAACAGTCAGACATGCAGACCAGATTGCGGTTGTTGAAAAAGGAAGAATTGCACAGCAGGGAACACATGAGCAATTAATGAAACAGGAAGGTATTTATAAGAGATTTGTGGATGCAAGGCGGTAAGTTGGAAACTGGTGCACTGAGAAATAATCCACAGTTGGTGAATATCCAAATTGAATTGTCTGAAAGAGATTTAATTTAAGTTTCGCTAAGTTTCACTTATATAGGCAGAATGAGGGATATTCAATAAAGTAATATGAAAAAAGCACTGAAAACCGTTGGATTGTAAGCGTCAAATAAAACAGTGTATAGAAAAATAACCGTCAGCCTTTTATACTAAAAGGTCAACGGTTATCGACAGAATTCTTTTACAAGAGGATTCCAAGGCAGATAATCATCCA
>NZ_QJHD01000009.1:0-128858 GCF_003184505.1 Blautia sp. BCRC 81119
ATATGTTGTGTTCATATTTATATTATACTATGGTTTATTAGTTAATACAATTACTATTTTGTCCATCTTCAATTACTTGCATAAATTCGATGGACGCGTCTTATATCCCCATAGCTGAAGCAAGGAGTTTTACGACGCATTGGATAAAACACTTTCTCGGATGCACGAATATCACGGATTCTCTCCAACAATTCCTTGAAATATCCACCGCCACCTAGATTTTTCAAACGATCATCATCTAAAGCAAAACCTTTTCTCATGTATTCTTTTAAAATCCCAGTTGCCCAAATTCTGAACTGTGTTCCCTGTTTTGATTTTACACGATAGCCAACAGAAATAATAACATCAAGATTGTAATAGTCTACATTGTAAACTTTTCCATCAGAAGCAGTTGTTGCAAATTTTGCAACAACTGAATCCCGCTGTAATTCACCTTCGATAAATATATTTTTAATATGTCTGGAAATGGTTGATTTATCTCTCTGAAACAATTCTGCCATCTGATCAATGGACAACCAGACGGTATCACCATCAAAAGTAGTTTCAACTTTCGTCAGACCATCCTCTGTCGTATAAATAATCATATCTGCTTTTTCTTTGTACATAAATTAATTTTCCTCCAAAATCAGATACATTATCAATGTGAACAATTTAAAAAATAGAAATTCAACACAGCCACTATGACAAAATCATTATTCTGCATCTTTACCATTTATAATACGGTAGTAATCATCCATATCCACGCTGAGTTTTACCGTGGTATCTGGTTTTCGGTTGCTCAAGAGGCACACGGTCTCAACATGAACGCCCTGGCAGAACTGATCCACTGCACAGGCGTGGGTCATCTCATATCCTGCCTCATAAAATGCCGGGAGGTCTCTCACAAGACTTGTAACTTTGCAGGAAATGTATACGATCTGGTCTACGCCGTAAGCCAGGATCTTTGGAAGGGCTTTGGGGTGAACGCCATCTCTGGGCGGATCAAGGATGATCATATCCGGTTTCTCCGGCACATCATCCAGAACCTTCAGCACATCCCCGGCAATAAAACGGCAGTTATCAATGCCGTTAAGTGCAGCGTTTTCTCTGGCGGCTTTTACCGCGTCTTCCACGATCTCCACGCCGATCACCTCACTGGCAACGGACGCCGCAAGCTGGGCAATGGTGCCGGTTCCACTGTAAAGATCAAACACCACCTTGTCTCTGGTATCTCCTACATATTCCCGCACCTTGGAATACAGGATCTCTGCAGCCAAGGAATTTGGCTGGAAAAAGGAAAAGGTGCTGATCTTAAATTTCAGTCCAAGAAGTTCTTCATAGAAATAATCCTTTCCATAAAGGATCTTCGTCTCGTCGCTCTGTACCACGTCGGATAAAGAATCATTTAAAATGTGCATGATCCCCACGATCTTCCCTTCCAGCGGAAGTGCAAGAAGCTGATCTTTCAGAGGCTCCAGATCATATTCTTCCTGGGTGGTGGTTACCACATGGACCAGGATCTCACCACTTGTGACGCCTCTTCGAAGAAGAAGATGTCGAAGATACCCCACATGTTGCAGCTTTTTATAGAAGCTGGCATTACGCTCCAGGAAAAACTCCCGCACACAGACCAGAATCTTCGTCATATCCGGATGGACCAGCTTACAATCATCCGTATTCAGGATATCGTAAGTGCTTCCCTTCTTGTGAAGTCCAAGGGACAGCGGCCCATCCTTATACTCATCCCCAAAGGAAAACTCCATCTTATTGCGGTACCCGAACTCAATAGGACTGCCATAAATCCCATCCCAGTGATATAAACGATCTGCAGCCTCAGCTTCTTCTGTCCCATCACCATTCTTCCCGATCTTAGCCAGGCTCTCTCTTACTGCCCCATCCAGAAGTTCCCTCACCTGACGCTCCTTCATCTCCTTCTGTGCCTCATAGCTCATGGTCTGGTACATGCAGCCGCCACATGCCGGAAACTCCTGACAGGCAGGTTCTCTTGTTTCCAGGGGAGATTTCTCCAGGACCTCCAGAAGACGTCCTTCCGCCCGGCCGGAACGTTTCTTATTGATCATAAACCGGACTTTCTGTCCCGGGATTCCGTTTTTTACAATTACTTTCTGGTCATCAACCCAAACAAAACCTTTGTTTGGAAATTCCACTTTTTCTATAATACCTTCGTAAATTTCACCTTTTTTCATAAATCCTCTTTCTGTTTTATAACTAGTGCAGCGTTTCACGGTCCGTCTTCAAAAATCAAGCCCCGGTATCGCGCCGGGGCTTCAATTATCCGCTTCTCATATTCATACATAACAGACAGCCATTCTGATCTGCTCAAAACAGCCTCTGCAGTGAAAGTTCTTACTCTTCCTCATCCTCGAAATAATCATCGAAGTCATCATCAAAATCTTCTTCAAAATCTTCCAGATAATCCGGAGCGAAGAAACGGTATACTGCAAACGCAATACCGGCAACAGCTGCAACAGCACCGATGATCGCCAGTACCCAAAGGACTGTGTTCTTATCTTTCTCTTCTTCTTTTTTCTTCAGTGTTGCGAGCAGTTCTTCAAGTTTTGTTGTATTTAAATTCATAACACTGCACCATCCTTTCTTTCTGTTCGGCTGTACTTTCTGTCAGTAAATCTGCAGCGCAGCGTTTTTTGAGGTCGCTGCACCCGAGCCTTTTTTTAATGTTCTTATTATACCACCATATGTCTGGTTTTACCAGAACTTACACAAATTTTCGCAGAAACATTCTGTAAAAAAATCGCCGTATTTCCGGCATTTCCGGAAAGATACGGCGGTTTTCTCTTATTCTTTATGGGTTCCTCGGATCACTTTGATCCCGCGTTCTTCTATCAGACCGCAGATCTGTGTTATCCGCGGACATTCCTTTTTTTCCTCATTCAGACGGCATACCCCGACATGGATGACGCTGATCTTTTCAATGACCAGCCGATCTGCCTTTTCCAAAATCCCCTCATCTTCAGCAGGTTCTTTTGCATTGGTTTCTTTGCATCCGTTGCATGTCATCACAGCTGCCAGAATCGTATCTTCCGGATAGCCGGAAAAAAAATCTCTTCTTTCCCGAAATGCAGACAGACATCCTGCCCTGGTACACACATCATTGGAATTAAGGCATGTCAAAATCCCGATCTTTTTCATCTTTTTCCCTCTATGCATCCCGCCTCACAGCCAGAATCATAAAAACAAAATATGCATCTTTCCGCGGCTGTCGTAAACGATCTCCGCTTCTACTTTATAGATCCTGCGGATCAGCTCCGGGGTCAGGACTTCTTCCGGCGTTCCGTAACCTTCCAGAACTCCGTCCTTCAGTACATAGATCTTATCACAGTATGCTGCTGCAATATTCAGATCGTGAATAGCGGAGATCACGGTTACATTAAGTTTTTTCACCAGCTCCATCAGCATGATCTGGTGGGTAATGTCCAGATGATTGGTAGGCTCATCCAGAATCAGTGCAGAGGTCTGCTGGGCAAGTGCTCTTGCCAGGATCACCCTCTGCTGCTCTCCTCCGGAAAGAGTGGAAAAGGTACGGTCTGCAAACGCCTCCATCTGTACGGTTTTCAGCGCTTCATCCACGATCTGGTAATCTTTTGCATTGTCCCGTTCCAGAGTCTTTTTATGAGGCGCACGCCCCATAAGAACCACCTCGCGAACCGTAAAATCAAAATTATAATAATTGTGCTGTGCCACCACGGCCATTTTTTTCGCAGAGCTTCGAACACTCATGGAATGAAGCTCCTCGCCGTCCAGATACACGGCTCCTGCGTCTGGTTTCAGAATACGGTAAATGCATTTCAGCAAAGTGGATTTTCCGCTTCCGTTTGGTCCGATGATTCCTACCAGTTCCTTATCCTGGGATTCCATGGAGATTCCCTTCAGGATCTGTCTGGCGTGAAAGCCAACCTGAATATTTTCTGTGGTGATCTTCATTACCGGGCACCTCCGAATCCATAGGATTTCCGCACAAGCAGATAAATAAAGCAGGGAGCACCGATAATGGATACCAGCACACCGATGGGCATCTCGGAATTTTTAAGGATCACACGACATGCCACATCGCACCAGATCAGAAACGATGCACCAAGAAGCGCACTTAAGGGGAGCAGTTTTCTGTGATCTGTTCCAAAAAGGATCCGGACCACATGAGGGATCACCAGTCCCACAAATCCGATTACACCGGCACAGTACACGGCAAATCCGATCATAACAGAAGCAACGATCAGATAAAAAGTCCGCAGTCTGTGCAGATCTGTTCCAAGGGTAATGGATACGTCATCTCCCAGAAGCATCAGATTCAGGTTCCGGTACTGCGTCCAGAAAACAGCCACGCACACCAGCGTGACCGGAAGCATTACACCCACTCTGGTCCAGCTTGCTCCGGCAAGACTTCCCATGCTCCACTTCATAACTTCTGTTGCCGCATTTTTGTCATTGGTAATATAAATGACAAAATTGGAAAAAGCAGAACAGACTGCGCTGACCGCCATTCCCGCAAGGATCAGTTTTGCGGAAGTTGCCTTTCCACCCATGTTTGCAATGGCGATCACCGCAAAAGAAGTGATCATCGCGCCAATGAAAGCTGTGATTCCCACAGAGTTTCCGCCAAGAAAGCTTCCGATTCCAAGCATGATGGCCAGTGTGGCACCCAGAGATGCACCAGATGAGATACCCAGCACATACGGGTCTGCCAGCGGGTTCTGCACGATAGCCTGCATCACCACGCCGCACACGGAAAGAGCCATTCCAACTGCCAGAGCCAGAAGGACTCTAGGCAGCCGGATCAGCCACACAACATCATGAACTGCGCCTTCCGCATAGGCGGACAGACTTTTTATATGAAACAATTTATAAGCGATAACGCTGTATACATCCTTCAGTGACAGATCCGCATTTCCAAAAGTGATGGCTGCAAGTATGGAAAAAATAAGGAATCCTGCAAGTCCGATGAGAACTGCCACATACATGGATGTTCTGAGCACCTTATCTTTTTTTCTCTGTGAAGCTGTTTCTTTCACTGCATTTTCTCCGATCAGTCAAGATTTACGTCCGGATATAATCCCTTTGCAAAAGTTTCGATTCCGTCCTGGGTACGTGTTGCACTTGCATACATCTCACTGAGCATGATCGGGTAAACACGTCCGTTCTTTACTGCGTCAAGGCTCTTCAGGGACTCATCATCCTGGATCACTGCAAGCTGGCTGTTCTTAACAGTTTCCGGATCATCTCCTGCATATGGCATGTAAACCACAAAGATCACGTCAGGGTTGGCTGCGATGATATCCTCTTTTCCAACGGTGGAAGCATCCGGGTTTGCAAGAGTTGCGCCTAACTGTGTTACCATATCTCCGCCAAGGCTCTTTACGCCATAGTTTGTGATGTCATCTCCAAGAGGCTCCAATACCATTACGCTTGGTTTGTCTTTTACATCTGCAGTTGCAGTAAGAGTTTTGTCGATCACTGCTTTTGCATCATCAACGATAGCCTGTGCTTTGTCCTGTACATCGAAGATCTTTCCGATATTTAAGATATCTGTGAATTCATTTTCCAGTGTTCTGTCGCCGTCCGGACGAGTATTGGTGTTGTAGTAGGTGTTGCAGCCTTTGTCGATCCAGTCTGTTACATTTCCCAGATTCTTATCAGAGAAAAGAGAGCTCCAGGATAAGATCATGTCCGGCTCCAGCATTGTTACAGTTTCAAGGGATGGGGTAAATTCGTCAAGATAATTTGTTTTTGAGAATGCTTCTTTGAGATCTTCCGGAACTTCATTATCAAGACCTGCGGTAGCTACCAGGTGGTCTTCCAGACCAAGTGCGAGCATAGTCTCAATGCTTCCCTGATATACAGCAAGGACTTTTTCCGGTGCTTTTTCATAAGTGGTTTCGATTTCGTTTCCATCGTAATCATAGGTTGTGATGGTCAGAGGATATTCTGTCTTGGTTGCCTCTGCGGAAGAATCTTCGGTGTCTGCAGACTCTGTACTGTCTTCTGCTGCCGGCTGGTTGTCTTCCTTGATGGTCTCGGAGTCTGCTCTCTCTGCGGCATAAACAGCCGGAGCTGCTGATACGGTCATTGCCGCTGCCATTACCATTGCCATGATTCTTGTGGATACATACTTGTTTTTCATTTCATTTCCTCTCTTTTCGCCTGTTTTATCTCCTGTTGCCTATGGGTAACCGAAAAGATGGGGCTTCATAAAATCTGCACGGAACACTTTGTACGGAAGCTCCCACTTACATACTGTCAAGCAGGTTTCCTGACTTACAGACTCAGAAAAAACTCTGCAAAATAAAAACTGATACACCATTCATCTTTTAGCCGATCATGAATGATGTATCAGAATTTTCTCCAGAATCTCTCTGACATCGGGATTTCGCCTTCTCACATGAGTTTCTGCAATGGCATGTGAAATCCCTTCTTCTGTATACAGTGGCCGCAACCGCTCAGGCTTTTTACCCGATTCCCTCTCACAGTATCCGGCAGCATATGTGCCGGTGATACTGTCCACTTCACAGCAATTCAATTACGCTGATACTGATTCTAACATACCGGTTTTCCAATTACAACCTTGAGGCCGGATTTTTACAGTTTTTTGCAGAAATAGTCTGCCCGGAGAGATCCCTCTCAGATCTTTTTCAGCTTGGCAAAACCGGCGAACATTTTTTTCACGCCGACTTTGTCAAAGTCTACCGTCACTTCGTAGTCTCTGCCGCCGTCTGCGATATTTTTTACGATACCGACTCCGAATTTCACATGACGGACCGTGTCTCCCTCACCATAGTCCAGGCTGTCCGCCTTCTTCACTGTGAAATCTTTTTTCTGCAGGGTGCTCTTTGCCTGGAAATTCATTTTCATCTGGGCATAGGCGCTTTTCGGAGATACGATATCATCTACCCTGGGCTTTTTCTCCTGAATGGTATGTCCAAGATCTACCAGTTCCCGTGGAACCTCCCTTACAAAACGTGACACACGGTTATACTGAGTCTCCCCACGGATCATCCGCTGTTTTGCACAGGTTAAAGTCAGTTCCTTCATGGCACGGGTGATCCCCACATAACAGAGCCTTCGCTCCTCCTCGATATCCGACGGATCACCGGACCAGATGGAAGCATACCCCGGAAAAACACCGTCCTCCATTCCCACGATAAATACATTTGGGAATTCCAGTCCCTTGGCACTGTGAAGAGTCATCAGCAGCACATAATCCTGATCCGGATCAACAGAATCGATATCTGCCACCAGTGCGATCTCCTCCAGAAATGCAGAAAGTGTTGCCGGCTGTCCGGCCTCCTCCATGGCTTCCTGGAAGGATTCTGTCTTGGAGATCAGCTCATCGATATTTTCGATCCTCGCCTGGGCCTCCTCCGTTTTCTCTGCCTCCAGTTCCTTCACATAACCGGTAAGCTCAATGACCTCTTCCAGGGTTTCACGGACTGTATAGGCCTCTGCCTTACTTTTCAGTCCCTGGATAAAGGATACAAAATCATTGATCTTTCCTGCTGCCCTGCCAATGGACGGTACTTCCTCCACCACGCGGAGCGCATCGTAAAAGCTCAGGTTCATCATATCCGCATAGTCCTGGACACGGCCGATGCTGGTGAGCCCGATCCCTCTTTTTGGCACATTTAAGATTCTGCGCACAGCCAGATCATCACTGGCATTGTCAATGGTCTTCAGATAGCTTAACAGATCCTTGATCTCTTTGCGGGCATAAAAATTCACACCGCCGACAATCTTATAAGGAACATTTGCCAGGAGAAATTTCTCCTCAAAGAGACGGGACTGGGCATTGGTCCGATAAAGTACTGCACAGTCCTTGTACTGGAATTTCCCGTTGCGGCGCCCCTGGATGATCTCTCCTGCAACATACTCCGCTTCCTCAAATCCGTTGTTGAACTGACGGAAATGTACTTTATCGCCCTCTTCGTTCTCTGTCCAGAGGCGTTTTTCCTTACGCTCTGTGTTGTTGACGATCACCTCATTGGCTGCATTGAGGATATTCTGGGTAGAACGGTAATTCTGTTCCAGGCGCACCACCTTAGCCTCAGGAAAAACCTTCTCAAAGCCTAAGATATTCCCGATATTTGCTCCACGAAAACGATAGATGGACTGATCATCATCACCAACCACACAGAGATTCTTGTATTTCTCAGCAAGAAGACTTACAAATTTAAACTGGGCAGTATTGGTATCCTGATACTCATCCACCATAATATATTTAAAACGTTCCTGATAATAGTCCAGGATATCCGGATTATGCTGAAAAAGCTCCACAGTCTTCACGATCAGGTCATCAAAATCCAGTGCATTGTTTCCCCGGAGGATAGACTGATATTCCTTATACATACCGGCAATCTTCCGTGCATCCGGATCACCGCCCGCATTCAGCTCCATCTCTTCCGGTGTGATCATTTCATCCTTGGCATGGGAAATCTCAGCAAGAACGCCTCGTTCCTTGTAAATCTTGGTATTGATATCAAATTTCCGGAAGATTTCCTTCATGACTGTTTTCTGGTCGTCGGCATCATAAATGGTAAAATTACTGCCAAAGCCCAGCACCTCAATATGTCTGCGCAGGATCCTCACGCAGGCGGAATGGAAGGTGGAGACCCATACGCTCTCCGCACCCATTCCCGCAATTTTATTCACACGTTCCCGCATCTCACTGGCGGCCTTGTTGGTAAAGGTGATCGCCAGGATATTCCATGGGTTTACACCCTTTTCTTCCATTAAATAGGCGATCCTGTGGGTCAGCACTCTTGTTTTTCCGGAACCGGCTCCTGCGAGGATCAGAAGTGGTCCCTCTGTATGTACGGCAGCTTCCCGCTGCATAGGATTCAATGTGTCCAAAGCATCATGTATACTCATTTTGATCTCCATTTCTTTTTCCATATGAACAGTATCTTTATATACTATCATGACTTTACTTTCCGGTAAACCCACCTCTCTGAAAAAAAGTTTCTTTACAAGTAGTATTTAAAACTATATAATAGGGAGCAGAGGTGATAATGCGATGACAGAAAACGAAAAAGAAATGATGAACAGCATTTTTGCAAAAATTGCTGAGCTTGATTATATAAAACCCGATGAAATTCCCAATATTGCTCTTTACATGGATCAGGTCACAACCTTTATGGAAGATAATCTCGCTTCCACCAAGCGTCATAATGATGACAAGATCCTGACCAAGACCATGATCAACAATTACGCAAAGAACAAGCTCCTTCCCCCGCCGGAAAAAAAGCGGTATTCCCGGGAGCATCTGCTGATGCTGATCTTTATCTACTATTTTAAGAATATCCTCTCTATCAGTGATATCCAGACCCTTCTGGGACCGATCACCGAGAAATACTTCAAGTCCGTTACAGAAAAGGACATGACTTACATCTACCAGGAGGTTTTCAGTATGGAGCAGTCACAGATCCGTTACCTGGAAAAGGATCTTATGCGCCGTTTCAAAAGTGCCGGAGAAATTTTTGAGGACGCCGACCCGGAGGATAAGGAATTCCTTCACCAGTTTTCCTTTATCTGTCTTCTTAGCTTCGACGTATACATGAAAAAAATGATCATCGAAAACATGATCGACCACATGAATTCCTCAAAAGATACGGATTCCTCAAAAAAAGACAAATAATATCCGGATCTCACATCCGGTCATAAACGTGCGTCGCCGGGCGCACCGAAAAAAAAGAGACAGACGCACGATCGCCTGTCTCTTTTTCGTTACAGCATTATCCGTTATCATCACGGTATGGACGTAAGCCTTATTCTGCTTCGCCGCCCTGCTCCCCGTTATCCTTCTTCATACGTGCAAATACCATCTCATAACCATCATTTCCATAGTTCAGGGAACGGTTCACACGGCTGATCGTAGCTGTGGAAGCTCCTGTTTTCTCGGAAATATCAAGGTATGTACGCTTATCAGTAAGCATCTTGGCTACCTCGAAGCGCTGAGATAAAGAAAGCAGCTCATTGATGGTGCACACATCCTCAAAAAATGTATAACACTCTTCCTTGTCCTTCAGGCACAGGATCGCTTCAAAAAGATGATCCACAGCCTCCGTCCTGATTTTTTTGCTCATTGTTACGCTCCTTTAAAATACATGAATTTCGTCTAATACAATACTGATATTTTAACACTCTAAATCGTGATAAGCAAGCCTTTTAGGAAAATTTAATAAACTATTTCTCTTTTTTGTCTTTCTATGGCGGACACATGATTTTCCCATTTCCACTGCCCCGGAAAACATTTGGGATTTGCTTTTTCTGCTGTGATTGGGTATACTTAAAGTAATATCCAAAAGAAAAGGAGACTTATCAAATGAATCGTTTTTTCAACATGGACAACAAATTCTTCGTGTTCATGGGACGCGTAGCAGACCTGCTTCTTCTGAATTTTCTGTGCATCCTCTGCTGCATTCCGGTTGTCACCGCAGGCGCCTCCATAACAGCTCTCTACTATGTCACACTAAAGATGGCAAGAGACGAGGAATCCTATATTGCCCGCAGCTTTTTCCACTCCTTCAAACAGAACTTCAAACAGGCGACCATCATCAATATCATCATGCTCCTCACCGCTGCTGTTCTGTTTATCGATCTTCGGATCGCCAGAGTCGGAAGCGGAGCTATGTACAAAGGACTTTTCAGTCTGTTCATTGCATTTGCACTGATCTATGCGATGATCCTTCTGTACATTTATCCGATCCTTTCCAAATTTTTTAATTCCGTCAAGAATACCTTTGTAAATGCATTCCTGATGTCCGTCCGCCATCTTCCGCTGACACTTTTGATGCTTGTGATCTCTGCGTCCCCACTCCTACTGATGTGGCTTTTTGCTTATGTGAGCTACGCACGGTTTACATCCATCCTGATCATGCTTTTTATTCTGATGGGATTTTCCACGCTGGCGTACTGGAAATCAAAGATCTTTGTAAAGATCTTCGATAACTATATACCGAAAGATGAAAACGAAGAAAACGGCGAAGAGAAAAACGAACCGAAAGAGGCATAATGAAGCGCTGGAACGACAAGCCTTATCACTCTCTGGACTATATGCTCCGGGAACGGTACGGCGAAAAGGTCTACCGGGTTGCATTAAACGGCGGCATGTCCTGTCCCAACCGTGACGGCACCCTGGGCAAAAAAGGCTGCATCTTCTGCAGCCAGGGCGGAAGCGGAGATTTTGCAGCAAACGCCGCTCTTTCCATTACAGAGCAGATCAACACACAGATCAAAAGTCTCTCTTCCAAACGCCCAATCCATAAATATATCGCCTATTTTCAGGCATATACAAACACATACGCTCCTGTGGAACACCTGCGTAAGATCTTCACAGAAGCCATCTCCCATCCGGATATCGTGGCACTGTCCATTGGTACCAGACCGGACTGTCTGGGAGATGATGTACTGGATCTTCTTTATTCCCTGAATCAGATCAAACCGGTGTGGGTGGAGCTGGGACTCCAGACTATCCATGAAGATACCGCCAGATATATACGGCGCGGCTATCCACTGTCCTGTTTTGATACTGCAGTGAAAAATCTCCGCGCAGGCGGCATCGAAGTAATCGTCCACACCATCCTGGGGCTTCCCGGCGAAAGCCGGAAGGATATCCTGGAAACAATGGCTTATCTGAACGCCATGGATATCCAGGGGATCAAGCTGCAGCTTCTTCATGTACTGCGTGGTACAGATCTTGCCGCTGATCATGAAGCCGGTCTTTTCCGCACTTATGAACGGGACGAGTATCTGAACCTTGTCATTGACTGTCTGGAACATCTCAGACCGGATATCGTGATCCACCGGGTCACCGGCGACGGACCGAAGGATCTGCTGATCGCACCTTTATGGGCCAGCCGCAAACGAGAAGTTTTAAACCTTCTTCATCACCGGATGAAAGAAAGAGCAAGTTTTCAGGGAAAAGCTCTCGAAGCCCTTTCCCGCAGCCAGTAAAAAGGAGGATTCTTATGGCATCACCTTTTACAACCTATAAGCTTATTATTTTATATATGCTGCAGAATTCCGATGGGGATCTCACAAATTCCCAGATCACCGATTTTATCCTGGACCGGAAATACACCAATTATTTTCAGCTCCAGCAGGCAGTTTCCGAACTTGTGGAGGCAGATCTGGTGGAAATGTCTTCACAGTCCAACCGCAGTTACTATCGACTGACCTCCGAGGGAAAAAACACTCTGAAATATTTTTCCAAAGAACTTTCCTCTGACATCAAGAAAGAAGTGGAAGAATATCTCAATTCCCTCCACTGCAAGATTGAAGAACATCTCCTGACTCCTGCAGATTACTATCCCACCAAAGAGGGCAGCTACTCGGTACGTCTGCGGATCATCGAAAGCGGCGTCAGCATCGTTGATCTCAGCATCAATGTGCCAAATCTTGCTGCTGCACAGTCTGTATGTGAAAGCTGGCCTTATAAATACCAGAATGTTTATGACAAAATAATGGAGGAGCTTCTCTGAGAGGCTCCTCCGTTTTACTTATATTCATTTATTTCGCTTCTTCGTGGATCTTCTTCATATGCTCTTTCAGTTTCTTTTCATATCCCATATCACTGAGCTCGTAAAAATGTTCTCCTTCGATTTCTGATGGCAGATACTGCTGTTTTACATAGTGGTTCGGATAATCATGGGCATATTTATATCCGATACCATGACCCAGACTTTCGTGGCCACCATAATGGGCATCCTGCAGATGCACCGGAACGGTTGTCTTCTTCGCCTTCACGCAGCGCATGGCTTCCTGTATGGCATTTACTGCAGAATTGCTCTTGGGTGCACAGGCCATATAGGTAACTGCCTGGGAAAGAATGATCTGGGACTCCGGCATTCCCACACGTTCCACTGCCTGTGCTGCTGCCGTTGCCACGCAGAGGGCCTGGGGATCTGCGTTTCCGATATCTTCGGAAGCAAGGATCATGATCCTTCTTGCGATAAATTTCACATCTTCTCCTGCATAGAGCATTTTTGCCAGATAATAGACTGCCGCATCCGGGTCGGAGCCTCGCATGCTCTTGATAAAGGCAGAAATGATATCATAATGATTGTCCCCGTTCTTATCGTAGCGCACCACCCGCTTCTGGATACACTCAGAAGCCACCTCAAGGGTCAGATGGATCTTACCGTCTGTATCACGGGGTGTGGTGAGGATTCCCAGTTCTATGGCGTTTAAGGCGCTTCTGGCGTCTCCTCCTGCCATATCTGCCAGAAACTCCAGAGCATCCTCCTCGATCACCGCCCCATAGTTTCCCATTCCACGTTCCGGATCGTTAACCGCACGCAAGATCAGTTCCTTTATCTCCGGTATCTCCAGGGACTTCAATTCAAAGATGATCGATCTTGAAAGAAGCGCTCCGTTTACCTCAAAATATGGATTCTCTGTTGTGGCCCCGATAAGAATGATGGTTCCGTCCTCCACAAAGGGAAGAAGGTAATCCTGCTGGCCTTTGTTGAAACGATGGATCTCATCGATGAACAGAATGGTCTTTTTCCCATACATGCCGAGATCGTCCTGTGCCTGCTTTACAACTGCTTCCATATCTTTCTTCCCTGCTACGGTTGCATTGATCTGGGTAAAGCTGGCGCTTGTGGTATTGGCGATGACTTTTGCCAGGGTGGTCTTTCCGGTTCCCGGAGGGCCGTAAAAGATAACAGATGTCAGCTTATCCGCCTTTATGGCACGATACAGCAATTTATCTTTTCCTACGATGTGCTGCTGTCCCACCACCTCATCCAGCGTTCGCGGACGCAGCCTGGATGCAAGAGGTGACTCCTGATCCAGCGTTTTTGACTTTGCGTATTCAAATAAATCCATGGCTTTCACTCCTGTATTTTCTGTAAAAAGCGGATATTCACGATCCGTATTCTTTTCATAGATTTGTATCCGGCAACGATCGTTTCATTTGTTTCCGGCATACGGACAGATTCCTTATTTTTATAATTTTACCTGTTTGCACATAAAAAAGCAATCGTTTCTGCCTTTTCGGCAAATCACAGTTACATCACCAGCAGCTGATCTGCAGTTACCAGGTCATATCCTTCTTCCGTAAGCATATCCGCGATCTCCAGGGCCGCTTCCACGGAGGTAGAAAAGCTGTCATGCATCAGGATAATGGAGCCATCCTTCACTTGTCTTTTTACGATATTTTCCACAGAACGGACATTTTTTGATTTCCAGTCCAGGGTATCCACATCCCAGAATACCGGCAGCATGGTCACACAGAGCTCCAGATCCTTCGGCCAGGCACCGTAGGGCGGGCGAAGATACATGGGATATTCTCCAGTGATCTCGTAGATCTCATTATTCGTCTTTATGATCTGCTGACATGCCTGATCACCGGGAAGCTTATCAAGCTGCACGTGATCATACGTGTGATTACCGATGAGATGACCGTCTCTCTGCATCTGCGTTACGATCTCCTCATTTCCTCGGATATTTTTTCCCATAAGAAAAAATGTGGCATGGATCCCACGCTTCCGCAGGCCATCCAAAAGCAGAGGTGTATATGTTGCATGCGGTCCATCATCAAAGGTAAGAGCCACACGTGGACGATCCTCTTTTTCGCTTCTGTCAGAGGCTGTCTCAGCCACCGGTTCTGCTGCTTTTTGTCCGTACTGCGCCGCCACCAGCCGGAACATCCCCTCACCGGCGATCATTCTGGTCACCCGCATCCGAAATGCACTGTCTGAGATTTTTCCATATCCGCTGAGCAGGATCAATACCATTGCCACTACACAGAAATATTTTTTTCGCTTATCCATATTTCCCGCCGGATCAAATATACTTTTCCACAATATATGAAAAAATCCCCGGGAAAAGACTTTTGGCTTTTCTTTCCCGGGGAATATTCTCTGATATATGTCTTATTTTTTCAGGATCTCAAGTGCACTCTCGATCTCCTCCACGCATTTCTCATAACCAAGGGTACCGTTATCCAGGCACAGATTATATTTCGTCATGTCTGCCCAGTCAACACCCATGAAACGTTTGCAGAAATCTTCTTTGCGTTTGTCATCTTTATGCATGAATTTCTCAATGTCCTTTGTGGTTCCGCTGAGCTTCTTGCTTGCCTCACGGATACGGAAATCCCAGTCTCCGTAAACAAACACACGAAGAACATTGGAATAATCCTTCAGGATCATATTTGCACAACGTCCGATGATCACACAGGACTCTGTTTCTGCCAGCTGCCGGATCACCTTTGCCTGATAATTAAACAGGTTCTCATCGGATGTAAAATCCTTGCTCTGAGGCGGGATCAGCTCACCCTTGTAGATTCCGGACTTTGCAAAAAATCTCTGCTTTGTGCTGACATTTTCATCTGCCCTTCCAAAAAGCTGCTCATGAATGCCGCTCTCCTCAGATGCCATGCGGATGATATCCTTGTCATAGTAAGAAATCCCTAATTTCTTTGCAAGCTCCTCTCCGATGGTACGTCCACCGCTTCCATACTGTCTTGCAATGGTAATTACGAAATTATCCATGTCTTTCCCCCTACTCTCCAAGATATGCCTTCTGAACGGCCTCGTCATTCAGAAGATCCTCTGCCTTTCCATCCATAGTAATGCTTCCTGTTTCCAGAACGTACGCTCTGTCCGCAATGGAAAGAGCCTTCTTCGCATTCTGCTCAACCAGAAGCACTGTAGTTCCGCTCTCACTTACCTCGCGGATAATGTCAAAAATCTCATTTACAAAAATCGGCGACAGACCCATGGACGGCTCATCCATCAAAATGATCCTTGGTCTGCTCATCAGTGCACGTCCCATGGCAAGCATCTGCTGCTCACCACCGGAAAGTGTTCCGGCACGCTGTCCTTTACGTTCTTCCAGACGCGGAAATCTCTTGTATACACTTGCAAGACTCTCTGCGATCTCTGCCTTGTCCTTTCTTGTATAGGCTCCAAGGAGCAGATTCTCATAAACGGACATATCCGCAAATACACGTCTTCCCTCCGGAACATGCGCCATACCCATCTCTACGATCTTATGCGCCGGTGTTCTTGTGAGGTCTTTTCCCTCAAACACAATGCTTCCGGACTTCGGAGAAAGAATTCCGGTAAGTGTCTGAAGTGTGGTTGTCTTTCCGGCGCCATTGGCACCGATCAGCGCAATAACCTCTCCCTGATTTACATGAAAAGAAATTCCCTTCAGAGCCTGGATCACACCATAATAGACCTGGAGGTCCTTTACTTCCAACATTGCCATTGTCTCGTTCCTCCTTATTCTCCCAGATATGCAGTGATAACCGTCGGGTCTTTCAGCACTGCAGATGTCTCACCCTGGATCAGTACCTGACCGAAGTTCAGAACTGTAAGTTCCTCACAGATACCGCCCACCAGTTTCATGTCGTGCTCGATCAGAAGAACAGTCATATCAAAATGCTCCCGCACAAAACGGATAGTATCCATCAGCTCCTGTGTCTCATTCGGGTTCATACCAGCCGCCGGCTCATCCAGGAGAAGAAGCTTCGGCTCTGTGGCAAGAGCTCTGGCGATCTCCAGCTTACGCTGTTTACCATAAGGCAGGTTACCTGCCAGAGTGTCTGCTTCCTTATCCAGATCAAACACCCTCAGTATCTCCATGGCACGTTCGTTCATCTCTTTTTCTACCTTGTAATACTTCGGCAGCCTTAAGATTCCGGTCAGTGTGGAGTATGGATGGTGATTGTGAAGTCCTACTTTTACATTGTCAAGAACCGGCATATCCTTGAAAAGACGGATATTCTGAAAGGTTCTTGCGATTCCGGCCTTGTTGATCTCAATGGTGCTTTTTCCTGTGATATCCTGGCCATCCAGTTTAATGATTCCCTCTGTAGGCTTGTACACGCCTGTGAGAAGATTGAATACTGTTGTCTTACCGGCACCGTTAGGTCCGATCAGTCCATAGAGCTGTCCCTTCTCAATGGTCATATTAAAGCCGTCAACAGCACGAAGACCGCCGAACTGGATAGACAGATTATTTACTTCCAGCATTGCCATGATCAGGCCACCTCCTTTTTCTCTTTTTTGCCTTTGAATTTCTCTACCATACGTGCTCTCCAGTCTCTTGCTGCAGGTGCCCAGTTAAAGAGCATCATGATGATCAGTACGATAGCATAGATCAGCATACGGTAGTTTGCGAATCCACGGAGAAGCTCAGGCAGTGCATAGAGGATAATTGTTGCAATGATAGATCCTCTGATATTTCCGATTCCTCCAAGTACTACATACACAAGTACCAGAATGGACATATTGTAATCGAATACAGAAACCTTAAGAAGAGAAAGGTTATGTGCATACAGCACACCTGCAACTCCTGCAAGGGCTGCAGAAATGGTAAATGCCAGCAGCTTATATCTGGTGATATTGATTCCTACAGACTCCGCTGCAATACGGTTGTCCCTGGTTGACATAATAGCACGTCCGCTTCTGGAGTTTACAAGGTTCTGTACAATAAACAATGTGAGAAGAAGCAGGATCACGCCGATCAGGAAAAAGTAATTCTTGATATCTTTATAAAGAGTTGCTGTTCCCGAAATACCAAGGGCACCTTTGAGAATCTGCTTTCCGCCGGCTTCCAGATGAAGACCGGCTGCACTTGTTGCAACGTGAAGTCCTTTGTCATCCACGCCAATGTAAAGTACATTGATCAGGTTCTTGATGATCTCACCAAAAGCCAGTGTAACAATAGCCAGGTAGTCACCGCGGAGACGAAGTACCGGAATACCGATGATCACACCGAACAGTGCTGCAACTGCCGCACCTACAAGGATTGCAAGGATAAAGCGAGGAACCTGCGGAATGGAGTCTGCAACAACCTGTGAAAACAGGGCACTGGAAAAAGCTCCCACGCACATGAAGCCCGCATGTCCAAGGCTCAGCTCACCGGAAAAACCGACTACCAGGTTCAGGGAAACTGATGCAATGGTATAAACACAAAGGGGAACAAGAAGTCCCATAAGAAGTCTGGAAAGATTTCCAGTTGAGGAAAGTGCCTGTACAATCACAAAAAGCACAATGACAATTCCATAGTTGATCATGTTATTTTTTGTTGTTTTGTTTTTCATATTCTTCATATCGGCCACCTTACACTTTCTCCTGGATGTTCTTGCCGAACAGTCCGGTAGGTTTTACAAGAAGCACGACGATCAGGACTGCAAATACGATCGCATCTGCAACCTGGGAAGAAATATAAGCTTTTCCGAAGATCTCGATGATTCCCAGAAGGATGCCGCCGACCATAGCTCCCGGAATCGAACCGATTCCACCGAATACAGCAGCTACGAAAGCTTTGATACCAGGCATGGCTCCTGTGTACGGAGTCAGTGTCGGATAAGTCTGACAGAGCAGAAGGCCTGCGATCGCTGCAAGTCCGGAACCAATGGCAAATGTGAGGGAAATTGTCGCATTGACGTTAACTCCCATCAGCTGTGCCGCATCTCTGTCCTCGGAAACCGCCTGCATGGCACGGCCAGGTTTTGTCTTTTTTACAAAGAGGGAAAGTCCCACCATGATAATGATACATGCAAGGATGGTTACGATGGTGATTCCCTTGATGGTAAGCTCACCGTCAAACAGTGTGATGGACGGAACTTTGATAACAGCTACGAAACTCTTGGCATCTGCGCCGAAGATCAGAAGTGCCAGGTTCTGAAGCAGATAACTGACACCGATAGCCGTGATAAGAACGGCCAGGTTTGAGGAAGCTTTTCTAAGTGGACTGTAAGCTACCTTCTCAATGACAACACCAAGCAGTGTACAGATCACAACGGAAAGGATCACAGCAAGGATCGGTGACATGCCGCCTCTTGTGATACAGGTAAGGATGATATAAGCTCCCACCATGATAACATCTCCGTGTGCGAAGTTCAGCATCTTGGCAATACCATAAACCATGGTATATCCAAGTGCGATGATCGCATAGATACTGCCAAGACTGATGCCGTCTTTTAAATAAGATATAAAACTCATAACGCACCTCTTTTAATTGTTTATTGATAAGGGAAAAAGGGGACGGTTCCCACTAAAGGTGACCGTCCCCTGACCCCTAACGTTAACAGAAATTCCTTATTTCATCTCTACATAAGCACCGTCTTTGATCTCGAATGCTTTCGGCTCTTTATCACACTCGCCATCCTCGGTCCATTTTGCTTTTCCGGTAAGTCCGTCAAGCTCGATGTTTGCCATGGATGCGCTCATTGCTGCACTGATGTCTGCATTTTCCATATCTGGTGTGATCTTTGCATCGTCAGCTGCAAGCTGCATTGCGTAAAGTACATCATATGTATCTGCCGCAAACTGGTTCGGGATCTCACCGTTGTGAGCATCGCCGTATGCTTTTACGAAGTTCTGGCTCTTCTCATCTGTAGCTGTTGCGGAGAATGGTGTCAGAAGCATAACACCCTCTGCAAGGGATTTATCGAAGTTCTCTACATTGAGGATACCATCCATGCCATCTACACCAAAGAATTTAATGTCAAGGCCTGCCTCAGATGCCTGCTGAAGGATCAGCGCATTGTCGGAATAGTAGTTCGGAAGGAAAAGAAGCTCAGCGCCGCTCTTCTTGATCTTTGCAAGCTGTACAGAATAGTCTGTGTTGCTGTCTGTTGTGTAAGCCTCATCTGCAACTACTTCAAGTCCGTCATCAGCAGCTGCTGCAACGAATGCGTCATGTACACCGGAGTTGTAGTCAGCAGCGGAATCATAAAGTACTGCTACTTTCGTTGCAAGTTTGTGCTCGGAAATGTACTGAGCAGATTTGGTTCCCTGTGCCGGGTCTGTGAAGCACATACGGAACTCGTTTGTTCCTGCTGTGATACAGTCAAGTGCTGTTGCAGATGGTGTGAAGAGGAATGTATCCTCAGCTGCCTCAGCTCCTACTGCGATACAGGAACCGGATGTTACAGTTCCACAGAGCATCTGCATTCCTTTATCGATCAGGTCATTGTATGCGTTAACAGCCTTCTCCGGATCTCCCTGGTCATCACCTGCGTCAAGAATCTCTACTTTATATCCGTTGAATCCACCGTTCTCGTTGATCTCATCAGCTGCGATCTTGGCTGCGTTGTATACGTTGGTACCGTACTGTGCGTAATCACCTGTCATCGGTCCGATCACACCGATCTTAAATGTCTCATCCTCTGCCGCAAAAACGGATGCAGGCATCATCATAGCTGCTGTCATCGCTGCTGCTGATGCAACGCCGATTACTTTCTTCCAATTCTTCATAATAATCTCTCCTCCTGCGCTTTGTCGCGTTACTAATGTTTAATGGTAAAATTATAGCATCGCATATTTTTTATTTCAAGGGCAAATTTAGTTATCTGCTGTTTTTCGTCTGATTGCACAACGCGGACACTTGTCCGCTGTACAGCTTGTGTCGTTTTTCGGCAAATTGTCTGAATTTTTTTACAAAAAAATCCAGGGAAAAATTCCCTGGACTCCTTCGTCTCTTAATACTTTACTTATGCGATTGCTTTCTTAGCGATCTCAGCAAGAGCTGTGAAGCCTGCTGCATCGTTAACAGCCATCTCTGCAAGCATCTTTCTGTTGATGTCGATGTTTGCAACCTTAAGGCCGTGCATCATTTTGCTGTAGGAAAGTCCGTTCATTCTTGCTGCTGCGTTGATACGAGCGATCCAGAGCTGTCTGAACTGACGTTTCTTCTGTTTTCTTCCTGCATAGGAGCTTGTAAGAGCTCTCATTACAGACTGTTTTGCTACTCTATACTGTTTGGAACGGGCTCCTCTGTAGCCTTTTGCCAGTTTTAATGTACGGTTATGTCTTTTCTTTGCGTTTAATCCGCCTTTAATTCTTGCCATTTCTTAATTCTCCTCCTGTTCGTCTTCTCTATCTTATAAATATGGTAATACTTTCTTCATGCTCTTTACATTAGTAGAATCAACAACAGTAGATTTTCTCAGATTTCTCTTTCTCTTCTGAGATTTCTTTGTAAGGATATGGCTCTTGTAGGCTTTATTTCTTACTAATTTTCCTGTACCTGTTTTTTTAAAGCGCTTTGCTGCTGCTCTGCAAGTTTTAATTTTTGGCATTATGAATTCCTCCTTGATTTGGTACTTCTAAATTTTATATAGCATCCCGTTCTGCCCGGCTGTTGCCGTGAAGACTGAGATATCTACCGTTTCTCAGTCAGAAACATAGTCATGCTTCTGCCTTCTACCTTCGGAGCCTTCTCTACAGTCGCTATATCGGACAGAAGATCTGCGAAGTCATCAAGCACATGCTTACTGCTGGACATATGTGCCATCTCTCTTCCGCGGAAACGAAGTGTAACCTTAACTCTGTCGCCCTTGCTAAGGAACTTTCTTGCTGCATTTACCTTCGTCTTCAAATCATTCGTATCAATGTTCGGGGAAAGACGCACTTCTTTGACATCGATGGTTTTCTGCTTTTTTCTGGCCTCTTTTTCTTTTCTTGCAAGCTCGTAACGGTATTTACCGTAATCGATGATCTTGCATACCGGCGGTTTCGCCTGTGGGGCAATCTTTACAAGGTCAAGTCCTGCCTCCTGCGCTTTCGCCATCGCTTCTCTGGCGGACACGATTCCAAGCTGAGCTCCGTCCGGACCAATCAAGCGTACCTCTCTGTCTCTGATCTGTTCGTTAATCATTAAACCGCTAATTGTTGTACACCTCCATGAACATGATAGAATTATTTTTTTCTTTCTCATTAATGTAGCTTAAGCCGCACAAAAAAAGCGCAGACAGATGTCCACACTTCAAATAATTACACCTGCGCACTGATGGTTGGTCCGTTCGCAGTACTGTGCAATATTGACCTGAGCCGCTTATCTTCAGCGCTGAGGTGAGAGTGAACTCTGCTTTCTTTTCGCTACGTACTTTAAGAGGATACCATGGTGTCTGCTATTTGTCAACTGTTTTTTATATTATTATGTATTTATTTTTTGAGTATAAATTTTTCTTCTTCCGGACATACTATGCAACATCGGAATCTGTCAAGCCTTACCGCAGTGCTGACGATCAGACAGGATGCGCATTCCGGCAGGCTGACGGTTTCCGGTAAAATCATAATTATCAGGAGGACACTTTTATGACAAGTCTTAAATGCTCCGCACACAACTGCTGCTATAACAAAAATTCTCTCTGCTCCAGGGGAGCCATCAATGTCGAAGGTGCAGATGCACGTTATGCAGATGATACCGCCTGTGAAAGCTTCCGTGACCAGGAAGAGTGTGCTGTAAAAAATTCCGCAGATTCCTGCTGTGGGTGTGAGACCGTTAACATCGACTGCAAAGCACACAACTGCACCTACAATGAGCACTGCAAATGCACCGCAGCTTCCATCAATGTATCCGGTGACAATGCACATCGCTGCTGTGATACAAAATGTGATACTTTCAGCTGCGAATGCTGATATCCTGAACAGAAATCCTGTTTCCATACAGAGCAGTCATTCCTGTTTCTTTTGATCAGAAAGTCAAAAAGATCCGGCAGCGTTCCAGATGGAGTCTCTGCCGGATCTTATCCTGTTCATTTATTATCTGTTCTTAAGAAAATCCGGGATCTGGATGTCCTTTTTCTGAACAGTGCTTGTAGGAGCCTTTGTTCCAAACTGTGTGGAATTCATAGTCGGCAGGCTGAAACTTGGCATGTTAAGGTTCATACCGCCTGGCTGTGACTGGCTTGTTTTTTTGGTGTTTCCGAATACAGAATTGGAAGCTCTGTTTCCAAATGGTGTGTTCTGAAGGTTATTGTCTGTAAGACCTGTAGCAATAACTGTAATTCTCGCATAATCTGCAACAGAATCATCATACATAGCACCAAAGATGATGTTTGCATCCTCACCTGTAAGCTCCTGTACATAACTTGCAGCATCGTTGGCATCCATAAGAGAAATATCTCCGGAAATGTTGATGATCACATGAGTAGCGCCCTTGATGGTTGTCTCAAGAAGCGGAGAAGATACCGCCTGCTGTACAGCCTCCATAGCCTTGTCATCACCTCTTGCCTCACCGATACCGATATGAGCGATTCCCTTGTCTGTCATGACTGTCTGCACATCTGCAAAGTCAAGGTTGATCAGAGCCGGCAGATTGATCAGGTCTGTAATACCCTGTACTGCCTGCTGAAGAACCTCATCAGCCTTACGCAGTGCTTCCGGCATGGTTGTTCTTCTGTCAACGATCTCAAGTAATTTGTCATTGGGGATGACAATCAAAGTGTCAACTGCTTTCTTCAGATTTTCGATTCCCGCAAGTGCATTGTTCATACGGGTCTTTGCTTCAAAACGGAAAGGCTTGGTAACAACACCGACAGTCAGGATACCCATCTCTTTTGCCGCACCGGCGATCACAGGAGCAGCTCCGGTTCCGGTTCCGCCTCCCATACCACAGGTAACGAAAACCATGTCCGCTCCCTCGATGATCTTCTTAACTTCCTCAATGCTCTCCTCAGCTGCCTTCTGTCCAACCTCCGGCTGTGCACCGGCGCCGAGACCTTTCGTAATTTTCTCACCAATCTGAAGTACAGTCGGAGCTTTACACAGTGTCAGAGCCTGTTTATCGGTATTAACACCTACAAACTCAACTCCGCCAATGGCCTCTTCCACCATTCTGTTTACCGCATTATTACCTGCGCCGCCTACTCCAATTACAATAATTTTCGCAGAAGACTCAGCCTCATTCGTCATTATCTCTAACAATGTACTTCCTCCTTTATTTCTACCTGATATCCGATTCAGTGTAATAATCTATTCCAAGCTACATATACACATAGTTATATCATATATTTTTTTCGGTAATTAATCAACCATTAATTTTGTTTTTTTATACTTTTTTCACTAAATTTCGGCACTGTTTCTATTAACCGAAACATTTACAAAACAATCTCTGGCAAAATGTCCAAATACTGGCACTATATATTAAGAAAGCTTTTTTATCTTTACTCATAATCGGACTCATCACTGTAATCGCTGTACGAATTTTCATCATAATCCTCAGCTCCTTCTTCCTGATCACTGCTGTAATCAGCCTCTTCCTCGGTGCTGTCCGTACTGCTGTCTGAAGAGTCTTCTTCATTTTCTGTATCTTCGGTATCCGTACTCTGAGCATCTGGATCTTCGGAGTCTGTTCCGTCTCCGGAGCTTTCTGCCGAAGCCTGATAATCCTCCAGAGTGCCTACATAATTGCCATCACGGTCATATTCACTGACTCCGTCATAGCCTCCGTCTTCCCGGTAACCGCCCTTCCAGTTTCCTTTTTCTGCCATGGTTTCTTCTGTGGGGGCTTCGCCTACATAGGTCATGTTGGCATCGTACTCACCACTGCCTGTGTAATCTCCCTCTTCATCATAGCCACCTACCCAGTTTTCCTGCGCATACTCCAGATCCGTCTGCGGTTTCGGTCCTACATAGTTGCCATTTTCGTCGTATTCGCCTTCTCCGGTGTAATTTCCTTCCTCATCATAGCCTCCGGTCCAGTTTTCTGCGGAAGTCTGGCTCTCATCCTGTTCCTGCTCCAGGGTAATGTTCTTGGAATTATCATTTACATTTTCTGCATGGAGAATTCCTTTTTTTTCGGAAATCATCGGAAGGATAGCCAGAACTCTGGTCATTTTGTCTTCCAGATATTCATCCTTTCCAAGTTTAACTGTGATATCCCCGTAAACAAGACTGATCTGTCCGTCGTCTTCAAATTCAATGTGATCCGGAACCTTATCATTTTTTGCAAAAATAGTAGAAAGAGCAACTGCCGTGTTCATCACCGTTTCATCCTTGATGGGGAGTTTCTCGTTCTGGATCACTTTTTTGACTTTGATCCCGTCAAAAAACGGGATTTTTTCGTTACGTTCCGTGGATCCTTCCACAAAAATACCGTTTCTGTCAAAATAAATATAACTGTCCAGATAAGGGATACAGCCAACGATATCCTTCTCCTTCACACTGACACAGATGGTGTGCCGGTTCAGCCTTGTTACGGTATAGCCTTCTATAAAGGGAACATCCTTTGTGTTCTGCTTAGTATAAAGAAGCGGTGCAAGAACAGAATTGGATGCCAGCGGCCCCCTAAGCACCATCTTCCTGATCTGTTTTTCAGAATAATGGTTGCTGCCCATCACCTGCACTTCATCTACCTGATAATACGTAAAAAAGAAAATAATTCCTGCCAGCAGCAGGACAAGAAGTCCGCCAACTGCTTTCAGTGGCTTTTTTTTTGATGTTTTCATAAAGTTCCTCTGTCCTTTATCAGCAGACCGCCCAGTGCGGTCAGATCCTCACAGATATGTTCATAGCCTCTTTCTATGAAACAACAGCCCCGGATCCTGGTAATCCCCTGCGCGGCAAGTGCTGCGATCACAAGTGCCGCACCACCGCGAAGTTCCTCTGCTTCCACAGTACAACCGGTCAGGGGCTGCCCTCCGTATATCACAGCAACTCCATCCCGGATCTGGATCTGTGCTCCCATTTTACATAGCCATGAAGCTGTTTTATATCTGTCTTCAAAAATCTTCTCGCGGATCCTGCTCACTCCCGGGATCGTGGCCAGTACCGCCATCGCAGGAGACTGCAGGTCTGTAGGAAATCCCGGATAAACTTCTGTTTCCAGAAGCTCCAGGGGAAAACCTGTATTTTTTCCGTTGACTATTAGTTTACCACCTACCCTGCGGCATTGTCCACCCATTTTCCGATATACATCCAGGATTCCATCCATTTCCTCCAGAGGCGGATTTTCCAGGATGATCTCTCCTCTGGTTGCCGCCGCTGCCATGAGATAGGTTCCGGCGACAATACGGTCTGGTGGAATGCAGCCATCGCCAGCTTCAAGCTTCTCCACCCCTTCAATACAGATACAGCCATTTTCACGAATCCGGATCTTTGCCCCCATTCCGGTAAGATAATGGCAAAGCCAATAAATTTCCGGTTCACAGGCGCAGCCGTTAAGGACTGTTTTCCCCTCTGCAAGGACCGCTGCCAGAATGCCCTGTTCTGTAGCGCCTACACTTCTTTTTTGAAAAAACATCTCTGCACCTCGGAGTTTTCCACAGGATGCCCGGATCATCCCGCCGTTTTCCACCACAGCTGCCCCAAGGCGGCGCAAAACCTGGATATGAAGATCCACCGGCCGTTTCCCGATCACACAGCCGCCGGGATATCCTGTCTGTGCCTTTTTGCTCCGCCCCAGCATTGCTCCCATTAAGATCACGGAAGAACGCATTTTTCCGGAATAACACTCCGGTATCATGGTGCCGTCCGCATGGCTGCAGTCCAGATAAAGATCTTGACCTTCCCACCAGGTTTCTGCCCCCAGATATTTCAGGATCTTTTCCATCAAATACACATCACTGATTCTCGGGCATCCCCGCAGTACACTGGTCCCGGTGCTTAAGAGTGCTGCTGCCATAACCGGAAGTGCCGCATTTTTTGACCCCTGGATCCGGACGCTTCCATGCAGCGGTCTGCCTCCGGTCACGATGATCTCATCGATCTCATTCAAGTATTCCACTCCTAAAAGGGCCTCTTACTTGTTATTCTATGTGATCCTTCCATGTCTGTGACTGCTGACACTTAAGGCCAGCCCCATTTCCCCCAGAAGAAAAACAACAGAAGTTCCGCCATAGCTTACAAAGGGCAGAGTGATCCCGGTGTTGGGAATCGTATTCGTTACTACTGCAACATTCAGGACTACCTGGATCGCCATATGTGCCATGATCCCGGCGCACAGCAGCGTTCCCTGCAGATCCCGGCAGTTTAATGCCAGAATACAAAGCCTCCAGATCAGAATACCAAACAGAAAAAGTGTCAGAAAGGCTCCCAGTATCCCCGTTTCCTCACACACAATAGAAAATATCATATCATTCTGGGCTTCCGGGACAAATCCCAGCTTCTGCAGACTGTTCCCGAACCCCTTGCCGAAGATTCCTCCGCTTCCGATTGCATACAGGCCCTGTATGGTCTGAAATCCTTTTTCATATTTTTCCGGATCCCGCCAGATTGCCAAGCGTTCCAGACGATAACTCTCCGCGGCAAGAAAAACCGCAATAAATCCTATCCCCGCACCTCCAAGTGCGAGAAACTGCAGATACCTGGGATTGGCCACAAAGATCAGCAGCACACCGATCCCCAGAATGATCACCGCTGTGCTTAAGTTATTGGAGCCCACCAGACCTGCTACCGGAAGCAAAGTCATCATAGTCCTGCAGATAAACCAGAATCCGGTTGTTTTGCTTTTTGTATTGCTGATCTGCCACACCAGAAACAATATCACTGCTACCTTGGAAAACTCCGACGGCTGAAAGGAAAGCGGCCCCAGGTTCAGCCACCTCTTCGATCCATTGATCTCCTGTCCGAAAAGCAGGACTGCAGCAGACAGAAAAAGCGAAAAAATATAGGCAGCCGGCGCCAGCTTTACAGACAGCCGGTAATCTACCCGTGATGCCAGATACATAACAAGCAGCCCCAGTGCCGTGGCAAAGAGCTGCTTCTTAAAATAATAGGCAGAGTCGTGGAAACGTACTCTGCCATTATATTCACTTGCCGAAAAAAGCGCCCCGAGTCCCAATACCACCAGAATCAGAACCAGTACCCAGAGAACGGTATCTGTCTTTCCGGTCTGTTTCTGTCCTGCCTTCATGCATGGCCTCCACAGTGGTCTTTATTTCAGCTTATGTATGTATTTTTCGGATTATTACAGTGCTTTCACGTATTCCTTGAACATGTCACCGCGCTGCTCATAATTATCAAACTGTCCCCAACTCGCACATGCCGGTGAAAGCAGAACTGCATCTCCGGGATTGGCTTTTTCCGCACAGACCTGGACAGCTTCCTTCAGATCCTCGCAGAGGATGATATCTGTAAATCCAAGACGTTCTGCTGCTGCTTTGATCTTCTCTTTCGTCTGACCGATGAGAACAAGATAACGGACTTTTCCGTCGAAGGATTCTATCCACTCATCATAGCTGGATTCCTTGTCATAGCCACCGCCGATCAGAAGAGTCGGACGGTTCATTGCCTGAATCCCCTTGATGGCCGCATCCGGATTGGTTCCCTTGGAATCGTTGTAATATGCAACACCGTTTTTCTCTGTCACATACTCGATCCTGTGTGGAACTGCCACAAACTCACAGACACTCTTGCGGATACTCTCCACAGAAACACCCGCATAATATGCCATGGCGGCTGCTGCCATTACATTCTCGTGATTATGACGTCCCAGGATCTTAAGCTCTTCGGTTTTTACGATCGGGATCTCTTCTTTTTCTGTTTTGAGCATGATCTGATCTCCGTCCAGATAGATTCCCTGATCCAGTTTGCGAAGACTTGAGAAATATACCACCTTCGGAACGATATTTTCACCGAATTTACGAAGGACTTCATCCTCGTAATTCAGAACACATACATCTTCCGGTCCCTGATTTTTGGTGATCAGCTCTTTTACACGGATGTATTCCTCCATGGTATGATGACGGTTCAGATGGTCCTCTGTGATGTTGAGGATCGCACTTACCTTCGGGCGGAACTGGTCAATAGTCTCCAGCTGAAAGCTGCTGATCTCCGCAACAGTTACGGAATCCTCCCTCATCTCCAATGATTTGGATGTATATGCAGTTCCGATATTTCCTACAACAAATACAGATTCACGGGCATCTCCCATGATCTTTCCGAGAAGTGCTGTTGTTGTTGTCTTACCGTTGGTTCCTGTGATCGCAAGAACCTCTCCCTTGCCTGTACGATAGGCAAGCTCCACCTCGCTCCATACCGGAAGGCCCTTTTCATAGAAGCTCTTTACCAGCGGCAGGTCTGTGGGAACTCCCGGACTTAGCACTACAAGATCAAGACTGTCCAGCGCTCTCTCCGGAAAATCTCCGGCCCAAATCTCCGGGGTGTATTTTCCGTTTGTTTTATGTAAAACTGCCTCTTTATCAAGATCTGCGTTTCCGTCATAGATCACCGGCTGTGCTCCTGCACTTCCAAGCAGATCAGCTGCTCCAATGCCGCTTTTTCCGGCTCCGAAAACGAGAACTTTTTTTTCTTTTAAATCCATTTTTCTGTTCCTCCTTATAATGCCAGGAGAGCGATCAGGCACATAATAGCAGTTACAACAGAGAACACTGCAACAACTCGTGTCTCAGACCACCCACAAAGCTCAAAATGATGGTGGATAGGCGCCATCTTGAAAATTCTTTTTCCGTGTGTTGCCTTGAAATAGGATACCTGGAGCATAACAGACAATACCTCCACAAGGTAGATCAGTCCGACCAGGATGATAAACAGCGGCATCTGCATGGCATAAGCCACACCAGCCACAAAGCCACCCAATGCCAGAGAACCGGTGTCTCCCATAAATACCTTGGCAGGATATACATTAAACAGAAGGAATCCCATCAGACTGCCCACAACTGCACAGGTGATCGGCTCCACACCACTGTTCATTCCAAGGGAAACCACCGTAAAGAATACTGCCACGATCAGGGTAACACTGGAAGCCAATCCATCAAGTCCATCCGTAAAATTGACTCCGTTTACTGTACCGATCACCGCAAAGAACAGTACCGGAACCGCAAACCATCCCAGGTTCAGATAATGTCCGCTCCAGAACGGGATCTTCATAGTCAGGGATACGTTGGAATAATTTACAAGATAAAAAGCAAATACAGCTGTCACAACGATCTGCAGTGCCATTTTCTGCCATGGCAGAAGTCCGTCAGAACGCTTCAGAACTACCTTCAGATAATCATCCAGAAATCCGATCAGTCCAAATCCCAGTGTCAGGAAAAGTACCGGGATGATCATCGGATAATCTCTGATATAAAACAGTGATGTTACAGTTGTTGCAATGAGAAAGATCACTCCACCCATAGTAGGGGTACCGTTCTTTTTCAGGTGGGACTGTACACCCAGCTCTCTCTCTGTCTGTCCCATTTTAAGTCTTCTTAAAAAAGGGATAACAATCGGTCCTAATACAAGGCTGATCGCAAATGAGATCAGCACAGGGATCACAACATGAAACTCCATCCTCACACCTCTAATTCTTTCGTTTTTTTATACTTCTTCAACAGTATAAGGCTTTTATCCTCATTAATCAACCCCATCTGCCCGGTTTTCCCCGAATGGAGTTTCCGTAACTGTCCTCTTGATCCCAAGATAGGGAAGTACATTTTCAAAAATACTGCGTACCACCGGTGCGGCAATGATCCCACCATAATACATACCCTGGGGTGCATAGATGATACAAAGAGCCAGGACCTTCGGGTCCTCTGCCGGGGCAAACCCCAGGAATGAAGAAATATATCTGCCGGAGCCTCTGGGCAGTGTCTGAGAGGTAGCTGTTTTTCCCCCAATGGAAACCCCCTGGATCCCGGCATTTTTTCCGGAGCCTTCTGAAACTACAGTTTCCAGGATCGTACGTACTGTCCGGGAAGTCTCACCGGACACAATCCCGCTTTCCACCGGATATTCCAGTGTCCGCACCTTTGTTCCGTCCGCACTTTCCACGCTGATCCCAAAATGAGGTGTGATCCGGTTTCCGCCATTGATGATCCCACTGACGGTTGTTGCAAGCTGGATCGGTGTGATCTGAAACGACTGGCCAAAGGATACCGTGGCAAGCTCCACCTCTCCCATATTTTTGGGGTTATGCATGATCGTTCCGGCCTCTCCCGGAAGATCTATTCCTGTTTTTTTCAAAAGTCCGAACTGTTTAAAATATTTGTAATAACGGTCTGCTCCAAGCCGCAGGCCCACCTCAATAAATACCGGGTTACAGGAGTTCTGGGCACCTTCTACAAAACTCTGCGCACCATGTCCTGTTCTCTTTGCACAGTGGATCCGCCGGTCCTCCACCACCTTATAGCCCGGACAGAAAAAGCGATCCTCTGTTGACACCACTCCTTCCTCCAGCCCTGCTGCCATAGTGATGATCTTAAAAGTCGAGCCAGGTTCATAGGTATCATTCAGGCAGGGGTTTCTCCACATCCGGTTCAGAAGATCCTGCTTCTTTTCTCCCTCTGCTGCTGTTTCTTCTGTATTCAGAGTAAACGGATCGTTCAGATCAAATTCAGGCACATTGACACAGGCATAGATTTCTCCGTTCTGAGGGTTCATAAGCAGTATGGAAACTCTCTCCGCCTGTTTTTCTTCCATGACTTTACCGGCTGCCTGCTGCACATATTCCTGGATATTAACATCCAGACTGGTACGCAGAGTATTTCCTGACACCGGTTCCTTCCTCCGTTCTCCGGTTCCGTCGATCTCCACACCACGTGCATCCGTAACTGTGAGGATCTTTCCGGGCTCTCCTTTCAGGATCTCATCGTATTTCACTTCAAGACCAATGATCCCCTGATTATCACCTCCGGTAAATCCCAGTACTTTTGAAGCGAGAGATCCATAAGGATAATATCTCCGATAATCCTCATCTACCTTCACTCCCTCAAGGTCATATTCCCGGATCCTGTCTCCAATGCTTTTTTCCACGTTTGTCTGTATTCTTTCAATAGAAGAAACTTTTTCAACTTTTTTCCGGATTTCCTCTTCTTTCACAGACAATGCTCCGGACAGTACACGGATCACTTTTTCAGGATCTTTGATCTGGCTGTGTATCACCGATACTGTGCAGACTGTCCGGTTATCTGCCAGAATATTTCCCCTGATGTCCAGGATCTTTCCCCTGGCTGCTTTTATGTCACGTTCCCTCTCATGAAGATCCTCCGCCTTTTTTGAATAATATTCTGCCCGGACGTTCATAAGATACCAGAGTCTTCCCACAAGTCCCAGAAGAAGCATTATGCAGATCAGAAAAACCACCCATATTTTTTTCCTGTGATAAACCATGGTCCGGATCATAAAAAAATCCCTCTCAGAGGTCGTCACTGTAATATATGACGTTCCCCTGAGAGGGTATTCTTTTTATCTATTCCAGACCGGCCTCCTCGTTGGTAAGACCTTCGCTCTGCATATCGTTATTATCTTCGGTATCACTGTCCTCCGACTCATCTTCCGGCGGACTTGGTACATTCTCATCGGAAATTGCCTCCTTCTGCCCGTCCGCGCCGGTTCCTGTTGCAGAATCGCTGATTCCCTTAAAAAGTTCCCACAGCTCTGTAGTCGGAACTTCTCCATCCTCTGCCTCATCCGGCTGTACATTCAGATACGGAAGTGCTTCGGAAAGGATTCCCTGTGCAATGTACTGTGCGTACGTACTGCTTGCCTGATCATCTACCTTCGGCTCATCCACAACTACATAGATCACAAGTGCCGGATCATCTACCGGTGCAAATCCGATAAAAGATACCAGATACTTGCCATTGCCTCGCGGAAACTTCTCGGCAGTACCGGTTTTACCACCGGAGCTGTAGCCCTGCACCTTGGAGGTACGGCTGGTACCATGGTCTACACTGGCTGCCATGTAGGAACGGATGTCTGCAGATATCTTCTCGGAAATCGTCTGCTTCATCAGTGTCGGAGAGATTGTTTTTACGATTCCGCCACTGCTGTCCTTGATCTTCGTCACCAGATGAGGCTGATAGTAGTATCCTCCATTGATCACAGAACACATTGCATTGATCTCCTGGATCATGGTCAGTGTATATCCCTGTCCGAAAGCAGAGCATGCAAGCTCCGTTTCTCCCATGGTATCGCTGGTATGGATCATACCGCTTCCCTCATTGGGAAGATCGATACCGGTTCTTGTTCCGAAATTGAAAACGCTTTGTGTCTTAAGGAAATTATCTTTTCCCATCTTTGCTGCGATCTGCATCATACCATCGTTGCAGGAATTGGCAATGACATCGGAAAGAGCTTCTGTCCCGTGAGCATCCGGCCATACCGCACATTTGATGAAAGTAGACGCACCTTCCGCTCCAAAAGACTGTCCGCCGTCACAGACAAAATTATCGCTCTCGGAAATCGCTCCCATTTCAAGTGCGGAGCCCATAACGATAGGCTTTACAACCGATCCAGGCTCGTAGGCAGCTGTCACGCAGAAATTACTCCACATTCCGTTCAGCGCTTCCACGGTTTCCTTATCGTTCATGGCAGCGATCTCACTCTGGGAATACACATTTGAAAGATCTCTCGGGTTATTCAGGTCATAACGGTCACCACCGTCCATTGCCAAGATCTCTCCTGTTTTCGGATCCTCGATGATCACGCCTACATTTTTGGCTCCCATCTTTTCTTCAAAGGTATTTACATATTTTTCCACGATCTGCTGAAGTCCCAGATCCAGCGAGGTCTCAATGCTTTTGCCATCCGTCGGTTCGATGATCGTCTGTTCTACGTCGGAATTGTTGTTGATGTATCCGTACTGTCTTCCATCCACGCCGGTAAGTGTCGCATTGTAATATCCTTCCAGTCCGGCATCCGCCACATCTCTGGAAAGTGTAAATCCAACGGTATCACAGGCAGTCTCATTAAACGGATAAGATCTGAGATAATCTTCTTCAAACCATACACCTGTGATCCTGGAACGTTCTTTCAGCTGCGTGGCAGTCAGTTCACTGTCGTCTCCCGGATCTTCGTATTTTTCGAAGGCTTTTTTGTCGTCCATGGAAATCTGTTTCTTTACGATCTGATACTGACTTTTTTTTGTACTGCTGTCGGTGAGAAGCTTCCGCATCTCATCTTCATCCAATCCCAGGACTTCCACAAGAGCCTTTATGGTAGGCTCCACGGAATCCTGATCCTTATTGACCTCCAGACAGTCAAGAACCACATTATAGACCTTGTTGCTGGTTGCCAGGATATTCCCGTTCCGGTCATAGATATCGCCTCTTTTTGCCGGAAGTGTCTGATTTTCATATTTCTGCTGAGCCTGACTCAGCACCTGCTTTCGATATTTGCTTCCGCTGGTGGCATTGATATAGGTAATTCTTGCCACCAAACCGACTAAAGCCAGCAACACTAAGGAAAATAGTACTGCCAGCTTTTTCTTCATACTGTAATTTATTTTTTTTACCGGCCTGCGCCTTCTTGTACTCAATCGATCACCTGCTTAAAAACTGTACTTCTGTTACTTGTGTGTGTCCACATCCTGATACTGTCTCACATAACTGTTTCCTTCCGTGGTATAGGTCTGTATCTGATCCTCCGAAGGATATTTCATTCCAAGCTCGCCGATAGCTTTTTTCTTGATCTCGCTGATATCCACTGCAGAAGTGACCTGACTGTAATATGCATCGTTATCTTCTTTCAGCTGTGCAAGCTCAGATTCCAGATTTGCAACATTTTTCATACTCGCCGTGATTTCGGATTTTACCTGAAGATAATTGATACAGGTAAAAAGTACCGCGATGGAAACTGCCGTAAGAAACAGAACGAACCCCTTGTTCATGGCCATTGCCTTTTCTCGGTTCCGCTGTGCCTGTCTGCTTACCACCTGCTTTGCCGGTGTCACAGGTACTGCGGATTTCTGTTTTCTTTTCTGAGCCAGCCGTCGCCTTTCCTGTATCTCGGGCAGATCAGTCCTCTGAGGAACTTCCTGCAGCCGTTTTACCGCATTTCCCTGAACATACATTTCTCTGCTGTTCCTGACGGTATTTCGATTTCTTCTGGCTGTAGTCCCTCTTCCTGTCTTCGCCATTTGCCTACCTTCCATCTCTCAACTACATTTTCCGTTCAAAAATACGAAGCTTCGCACTTTTGGATCTCGGATTCTCTTCCATTTCCTCTTTTCCCGGTAAGATCGGTTTCCTTGTGATCACCTTACCCTTGGATTTCTTTCCGCATACGCAGACCGGAAAATCCGGCGGGCAGGTACAGGGATTTTCATTTTTTCGGAAAATGGTCTTAACGATCCTGTCTTCCAGAGAATGGAATGTAATGATACAGATCCTTCCTCCGTCATCCAGGAGATCGATCATGCCGTCCAGGGAATCCCGAAGCACGTCAAGCTCCCGGTTGAGCTCAATACGTATTGCCTGGAAAGTCCTCTTGGCCGGATGTCCTCCTGTAGCTTGTATTTTCATGGGGATCGCACCCCGTATGATTTCTGTCAGTTCTCCGGTTGTCCGGATCGGTGCCTGCTCTCTGGCAGCCACAATGTGTTTCGCTATATTTTTGGCAAATTTATCTTCGCCGTAATCGCGGATAATCCGATACAGCTCCCGTTCCTCATAACCGTTGACTATATCACCGGCTGTACGGCTCTGTCTTCTGTCCATTCGCATGTCCAGAGGAGAATCGTACCGATAGGAAAAACCTCTCTCTTCATTATCCAGCTGATAAGATGACACTCCCAAATCCAGCAGGATCCCGTCCACCTTCTCAATGCCACGGGATCTCAGCTCATCTGCCATGTAACAATAATTGCTGCGAATGATTGTCACCTGATTAAAGGCTGACAGCCGTTCACTCGCAGCAATTATCGCATCCTGGTCTTGATCTATGCCAATAAATCTCCCCTTGGCAGAAAGTTTCTTACACACCTCTGTGGCGTGTCCCGCTCCTCCTAAAGTGCCATCCACATAGATTCCATCCGGCTTTACCCTTAAGCCGTCAATGGTCTCATTGAGTAATACAGATTTATGCTTAAATTCCATATCCGTCTCCTGTGGGATTTCTACCTGCGTTATGCTCAAATGACGATTCCTATGTTCTGCATGCTTTCCGCAATGCTGTCCATATCATCATAATTGCAGTTCTCGCTCCACTTCTCTTTGCTCCAAACCTCGATCCGGTTCAGATTACCCGTAAGCACCACATCCTTATCCAGACCAGCGAACTGGCGCAGCGTCTGCGGCACCAGGATTCTTCCCTGCTTATCCAGCTGACATGTTGTAGCTCCGGCTACAAAGAAACGTGAAAAGGTTCTTGCGTCTTTATTTGTAAGTGGTAATGCTCGGAGTTTCTCTTCAAAAGCAACCCATTCATCCATCGGATAAATAGAAAGGCAACCATCCAACCCTCTTGTCAGTACGAACTCTTCCCCTAAGAGTTCCCTGAACCTGGAAGGGATGATCAGACGCCCCTTCGCGTCGATCGTATGATTATACTCGCCCATGAACATGAAACCCACCTACTCTCGTGAAACACGATTCTCCCCTTCGTGCTTCCAGGGTGCAAATGGTGTATTCTGCCACTCATCCCCATTCGCTACCACTATTCACCACTTTCTACCACTTATGTAATCATTCTAAACTATTTACCATGAAAAAACAAGTGCATATCCAAGTTTTTTTTCATTTCATGAAATATCCACAGGTTTTTTTTCAACCTGTTTATTTTCTGTGCATTATTATGAAATGAAAAAGCTTCCGGACAGTCGCCGGAAGCTTTTTTCTGACTTTATGTTCTGTTATTTTATGACATTTTAAAGGCCTTTGAACGCAAAGGAAAATTTCATCTTTCCATTGGTATCCAGAAGGTATTCCGGATGGGTGCGGGCACCCCAGCTGTCATCTCCTCCAACACCCATCTGCGCCTTTGCGGCACGGACAACGGTATAATGGATTGCCGGAAGCTCATAGGGATGCATGGCATTTTCCATTTCATGAGGAGTATATGGAAGTGCCGAAAACATCATCGGGCCGTTTTCTTTATCCATCTCAAAGAGCATTCCTCTACCCTTTCTGTCTGTGATCTTTGCCCAGCGTACTTCCTCTTTGTTTCCGCATTCCTGCGGCACAAGATAGCGTGCCATATTGTCTGTCACGAGATTCTCATAAATGCCGAGCTTTGCGCCATGCTTCCGGTCTGCATAAGTCTCTGCCGGTCCCAGGCCGTACCACTGAACATGATCATAATCCGCATTGAATTTAAAGAGTACTCCGAACTCCGGCATATCGCCCAGCTCTTTTACAGGATCATAGGTCAGCGTTGTCTTTACTCTTCCATCTCCGGTTACCTCATAGGCAAGACGGCATTCACTGGCAGGCGTAGTTGGCAGGATGTAGGTAAAAGCAACCTCCACGCTGTTTTCGTGAACCGTTGTCTCCGGAGCATTGGCCGGACCATACATGCCTTTTCGGTAATCCTTATGACTTGCGTACATGCTGGCGATCTTCCACTGTGCATAGCGCATCTGCATCAGACTTCCGCAATCATTATCTGTAGGTGCTCTCCAGAAGTTGGGCTTCGGAATCGCTTCGATCATTTCTCTTCCTGCATATTTATACGAAACCAGACCACCATTGAGAACGGAGAACAGCACTTCGAAATTTTCCCCACGGACACCGATGTTATGAAGGCTTCTCACAAGCTCCACGCCACACGCAGGAGCTTCCGGTGATCCTTCCACCTGATAAACATACTGGCCGAAAGCAACCTCATGTCCTGCCTCTGCCCAAAGTGTTTTTTCTCTGAGAAGGAAGGCTACGGTTACCGTATATTCGCCCGGGCGCTGCTGTTTTCCAAATGGAAGTCTGTAGGTCTGTTGGCTTAAAGGCTTCACCGCTGTATCCAGTGTCTCTGTGCGGAGAACATGACCGTTCTTTGCAAGAGTTACTTCACATCGGAATGTGTCCGTATTTACAAAAAGATTTTTGTTGATGATCTTAACAGAATCCTCACTTACCTGCGCAGTGATATTCTGGTAGTTGAATTTTACCTCCTGCATCTTTGGTGAAGCATCTCTGTCTCCGCCGTATGCGATACCGTTTCCACTGAAATTATAATCTGTAGGACGTTCACCGAAGTCTCCGCCGTATGCCTGGAATTCTTTACCGTAACGGTCTTTTTTGTAAATAGACTGATCAATGTAATCCCAGATAAAGCCACCCTGATATTTCGGTTCTGTATCTGTAAGATCTGTATATTTATGCATTGCACCGCAGGAATTTCCCATTGCATGGGTATACTCACAGCAAATAAACGGCTTGCTGTCATCCTTTGCAAGGAACTCCCGGATTGCTTCTACGGAAGGATACATCTGGCTTTCCATGTCACTGGTGGCATTGTAGCTGCGGTCATGGAAAACTCCCTCATAATGTACCAGTCTTGTAGGATCATTCTTGTGGTAGAACTCAGACATCTCAAAGATATCTTTTCCACCAAAGGATTCATTTCCACAGGACCAGATCAGGATCGCCGGGTGGTTCTTGTCACGCTGATACATGGAATTTACACGGTCCAGCATCATGCCCAGCCATTCCGGTTTGTTGTGCGGAACGATATCCGTGTGATCTCCGGTAAATTCTGCTATATCCCAGGTTCCGTGAGATTCCAGATTGTTTTCTGCGATCATGTAAATACCATATTCATCACAGAGACGGTAGATCTGAGATGCATCCGGATAATGACAGGTACGGATCGCATTGATGTTGTTCTGTTTCATGGTCACGATGTCTTTGAGCAGTTCCTCCCGGGACACATGTCTTCCTGTGACAGAGCTGAACTCATGGCGGTTCACACCCTTGAATACGATACGTTTTCCGTTAAGGGTCATGATACCATCCTTCATTTCAAAACGGCGGAAACCGACTTTCTCCGGGATGATCTCCTGGAGCTTTCCGCTTTCATCACTGATCTCCAGCTCCAGATCATAGAGATTCGGCTCTTCTGCACTCCAGAGAAGGGGATCCTGAATCTCCCAGGTACAGGTATCCTCTCCGTTCAGAGATCTTTCCTCCTGCAAAAGGATCTCTCCCTTTCCGGAAAGTGTAAGCTTCATTTTTCCTTTTCCCCAGGTACTGGTCACGATCTCAAGCTCGGCTTTTTTGAGAGTTTCATCCGGAATGGCACGGATCCTGAGATCATATACATGGACATCCGGTACCGTAAACAGATAAACATCTCTGTAAATTCCGGAAAAACGGTAAAAATCCTGATCCTCGCACCAGCTGCTGGCTGTCCATTTAAACACCTGTGCCGCCAGCTTGTTCTCGCCGTCCTTCAGATATTCCGTAAGCTCGAATTCTGACGGAGTAAAAGAATCTTCACTGTATCCCACAAATTTTCCATTGAGCCACAGAGCCAGGCCGCTCTCTGCTCCCTGGAATGAAACAAATACTCTTTTTCCTTTCATGCTCTCCGGCACATGGAAATATCTCACATAGCTTGCCACCGGGTTAAAACGTTCCGGGATCTGTCCCGGATGAAGTTCTTCATGGCCTTCCCACGGATACTGGACATTGGCATACTGCGGTGCATCATATCCTTCCATCTGGATATGTGCCGGCACATAAATGTCCTCCCAGTCCTTACAGGAATATGCTTCTTCCTCAAAGCCTGGGATAGCAGATGCATAATTCCGTGCATAATGGAACTTCCAGAGACCATTCAGACTGTGACGGAAAGAAGTTTTCCCATCTTCTCTCTCTTCCTCACAACGATAATATGTATGATCTGAGTGGGCATCCATTCTTCCGTCGCTGAAATACCGGGGATCTTTTAACAGAGAATGATCAAATTTTTTCATTTTTTCCTCCTGCCCGGCAGATTCTGTTTTTTCTGCCGGATCCTTCGTTTTTTATGCTATGATCATTATAGTATAATCCACCGGATTATGGTATAATATGTTTCGCCAAAATATATAACATTTAGAAACAGGTGAATATCATGTCGATCTATTTCAGAAACACTCCGGTCAGTGCTCCCTTCATGTTTGAATCTCTTGGGAACCACTGGAATCAGGTTAATATCTTCCGTCCGGACGGATATCCGTATTATCATTACCTCCAGACTGAAAAGGGTACCGGACGCATTGAAGTCCGTGGAAAATTTTATACTCTCGGAGCCAACGAGGGCATCCTCATCGCCCCCGGTGTCCCTCATTCCTATCACAGGGAGTCTACTTCCTGGACCACGATGTTTGCCACCTTCACAGGAACACTGGCAGGCAGCATTCCTTCCATGACAGACAACCAGGAAGTGATCCTTATCGAAAAGGAACAAGGAGCCAGTATCCGGAAAATGATTTCTTCTACCTTGCGTAAATATCATCAGCCCACACCGGATATGAAATCTCTTTCTTCCGACTGCTATAATTTTCTTATGAATTTTACAGACTGTGCAGCTTCTCCGAAGATACAGGATAATCCTCTCTACCAGAGATATGTGATCCCGGTAATAAAAGAAATCGAAACCGGTTATCAGCAGGATATCACTGCAGCGCAACTGAGCCGGAGCGTTTTTGTCTCTCCGCAGTATCTTTCCCGTCTGTTCCGCCGTTTTATGGGCTGCTCGGTTTACGAGTACGTTACCATGTACCGCATCAGCCGCGCACGTGAGCTTCTGCTTTCCAGACCGGATATGAAGATCCAGGATGTTGCCGGCGCTTCCGGATTTTCCGATGCCAGCCACTTTATCGCCATGTTCCGTAAAGTCACAGGCACAACTCCTCTGGATTTCCGAAAGATGTACTGATATATTTCTACTGCACAGCACAAAAACTGCCCTGCCGGAAACGTCGTAGAAGACGTTTTCTTGCAGGGCAGTTTTCTGCTGCTCTTATCAGCCAAATGCCGGTATCCTATCCTATATTCTGATCCATCAGACAAAAGCATCTGTATCCTATATCTGTTTGATCTCAGTTTCCGTAATATAATTCCAGAATACGGTCAACTCTTTGGCTGGCCTCCAGATTCTTCAGAAGATCGCTCCTGCTCCTGATCTGGCTGTCCAGCTTCTTCCGTTCCTCCTGCAGCTGCTGCAAAAGTGACGCTTTCCGAAGAGCTTCCTCTTTCTTCTGTATCTCGTTCTGATCCATTTTTTTCTCCCTGTACAGTCTCTGTTTCCAGATTCTCTGCTACATTTTCCCGTTGCTGTTCCGCTTCTTTCTCTGCCTGCTGATCTTTCTCGATCCTTCTCATCCGTACTTTTGCCCGCTTTCTGGACATCACGCGTTTCACTGCAACTACCACGGTGCAAAGAACAAAAAGTATTACCGAGATCACCAATGAAACATCCACGCCGGTTCCCGGAAACAGTATTTTATCTGTGCGGAACCACTGGAGCACTGCTCTTCCAAGACCATAGCCTGCCAGATATCTCAGAAAGATCTCTCCCTGAAATACTTTTTTGCGAAGCAGCATCATAAGCACCAAAAGCACAAGCAGACACCAGAGACTTTCATAGAAAAACAAGGGCTGTACCAAAATCCAGGTACCACCGTCCACGGTTTGAAGCTTTTCACGCATAGCCATGGTGACCTCTCCTGCCCGTACCGCAGTCAGCGGCAGCTGCATGGAAAAAATGTTGTCTGCATATTCCCCGAAAGATTCTCTGTTAAAAAAGCTTCCCCACTTTCCTATTATCTGCCCGATCAGAAGTCCCATGCAGGCAAGATCTGCCATCTGCCAGAAGGATTTCTTTCGGATCCTGCAGTAGACTGCACCACCCAGCACACCGCCCAGAAGTCCGCCATAAAACATAAGTCCTCCGGACCGTATATTCAGAAGCTGTCCCGGATCATTTTTATAAAGGCTCCAGGAAAAAGCCGCATAAAGCAGCCTTGCCCCTGCCACACCGGAAAGTAGCGTTATGATGGCCAGATCCAGATATGCATCCGGATCTTCATGATTTCTTCTGGCTTCCAGTACCACAAAAAAGATTCCCAGAAGCATTCCTATCGCGATCAGGACGCCATAGATCGTGATCTCAAAGCCAAAAATCTCAAAGGATCTCGGCACATGATCCAAAACCAGATTTAATCCGGGAAACCGAATTGACATATCCATAAAATCACCTGTTATAATTTTTCAGCTTACAGCCGGTATTTCACAGACGTTGGTGATCACACGTTAAATCTGAATAAGATCACATCTCCGTCCTGTACAACGTACTCTTTTCCTTCCATACGTACAAGGCCCTTCTCTCTGGCACCTGCATAGGAACCGCAATCCAGAAGATCCTGATAATTCACAACCTCTGCTTTGATAAATCCACGTTCAAAGTCTGTGTGGATCTTACCTGCTGCCTGCGGTGCCTTGGTTCCGATCTTGATGGTCCATGCTCTTGTCTCATCCTCTCCTGCTGTCAGGAAACTCATAAGTCCAAGAAGGTGATAGCTTGCGCGCACCAGCTTCTCCAGGCCGGATTCTGTCAGTCCCAGATCCTCAAGGAACATCTTTCTCTCATCCTCGTCCAGCTCGGAGATTTCCTCCTCGATCTGCGCACAGATCACAAATACCTCGCTGTTCTGTTTGGCAGCGTATTCACGTACTGCCTGTACATACTGATTGTTCGCCCCATCATCTGCGATATCATCCTCTGCAACGTTAGCCGCATAGATCACCGGTTTTGCAGTAAGAAGATTATAGGTTGCAAGCCATGCATCCTCATCTTCGTTCTCTGTTTCCAGAGTAATGGCAAGCTGTCCCTCTTCCAGATGCGCCTTTACTTTTTCAAGGAATGCAAGCTCTTTGGCAGCTTCCTTATCCATACGTGCAGTCTTGGTAACCTTGGCAATTCTTCTCTCGAGGATCTCAAGATCAGAGAAAACAAGCTCCAGATTAATAGTCTCGATATCGCGGAGCGGATCAATGCTTCCATCTACATGAACAACATTAGAATCCTCAAAGCAGCGTACCACGTGAACGATAGCATCTACCTCACGAATATTTGCAAGGAACTGGTTTCCAAGTCCCTCTCCCTTAGATGCGCCTTTTACAAGACCTGCAATATCGACGAATTCGATCACTGCCGGTGTTACTTTTTTTGATTTATAAAAATCTCCGAGAAGATTCAGTCTCTCATCCGGAACGGTTACAACACCCACATTGGGGTCGATAGTACAGAACGGATAGTTTGCGGATTCTGCTCCGGCTTTTGTCAGTGAATTGAATAATGTACTTTTTCCTACGTTAGGAAGACCTACGATTCCTAATTTCATCTCTCTATATACGTCCTTTCGATATATTTATTTACAGTATTTTTCAGATACTCTTTAAACAGGCCTTTCCGTTTTTCAGGCCATTCCTGTCCCATATTACCATACACAGCCTGAAATCGCAACTGTGAGGCAATTATTGTTACTGTCAGTCCCTGGACATGATCATCAGAAGCTGCCCGCTTTCATACAGGATCTCTGCGGTTTCTTCCGAAATCTCATTGCTGACGGTCAGGCCACTGTCTTCTACTGTCAGATGATATCCGTTCAGCGGATACTTAAACCCCCTCAGAGTGAGGCCTGTCACATCACCTCCCACAGTAAAGAATGAAACATATTTTCCAAACTGCTCCTCTCTGTGCAGTATGGTTCCACTTTCTGCAAGTGTGATATAATTCCACTGATCTGCGATCGCAATACGAACGCCCTGTTCCTTACCCATGGAAAGCAGTCCCAGATTCGCCAGCACATGATCCAGCCTTGTGCCGGTAGCTCCCAGGATCAGGATATCCTTTGCACCCTTGCGAATCATCTGGTTTACCGCAGACTGTGTATCCGAATCATCCTTCTCTGGCTTCAGCCTGATGATCTCCGGTCCCTTCAGGCTTTCCATATATTTTTGGCCTTCTTCGGAAAGACTGTCAAAATCCCCAATTGCAAGATCCGGAATAAATTCCCGGTTTTTCATAAACCATTCCATCCCCTTATCTGCAGCAACAAGAGTGATTTTCTCTCCTCGGCTTTCTTCTATTCTTTTTTTTAAAAAATCGAGGGCAAAACCATTCTGGATATTGCCCCCGCTGATTATTATTGTATCGATCATTTTCAGTCCAGCTCTTTTTTGATATTGTGGATTTTTTCTGTAATGTGTCTTACATTGGCTGCCACATCGCCCTTAAATACCCAGGAACCTGCGACCATGAGGTTTGCACCGGCACGCATAACAGTCTCCAGTGTATCATCATTGATACCACCATCTACCTGAATGTCAACATCCAGCTCTTCTTCATCAATAAGCTCACGAAGCTCCTGGATCTTCTCCGTGCATTCGTCCATGTATTTCTGTCCGCCAAATCCTGGCTGAACAGTCATTATCAGCACCATATCTACATCTTCAAGAAGATGGCTGATGTCATTTACCGGTGTGGATGGCTTGATCGAAACTGCCGCCTTTACCCCTGCTGCCCTGATCTGCTCCAGTGTACGCTCCAGATCCTCACATGCCTCCGCATGTACAGTAATGGAATTTGCTCCGCATTCTACAAAATCGCGGATATATCTTTCCGGTTCTGTTACCATCAAATGTACGTCGAAAAACATGTTGGATTCTTTCCGGATCGATTTGATCACCGGCATTCCAAAAGAAATGCTGGGAACAAAATCTCCATCCATAACATCAATATGCAGATATTCAACGCCTTCCTTTTCCAGAATTTTGATCTGTTCTCCCAGTCTGTTAAAATCTGCTGATAAGATCGACGGGCACAATCGGTATTCCATGACTCAGTATCTCCTTTTCTCTTTTAATTCCTGGTGCAGCTCCAGATAATCTTCATATCGGAGTCTGCTGATCTCATTGTTCTCAAGGGCTTCCTTAACAGCGCAGCCCGGTTCATGTATGTGACGGCACCCCTGAAAGCGGCACTGTCCTTCATATCTTCGGAACTCCGGAAAGTAATCCTTCAGTTCCTGCTCCTCCATATTTTCAATATATAAGGAGGAAAATCCCGGCGTATCCACAAGGAATGTATCCTGTGCCACCGGTATGATCTGTGCATGGCGCGTGGTATGTTTTCCCCGTTTCAGCTTACGGCTGATCTCACCGGTTTCCATCTCCACTTCTTCCTGAAGGGAATTCGTAAGAGAAGATTTTCCCACGCCGGATGGGCCGGCAACCACAGTTGTCCTGCCCTGAAGCACTTCTTCGATCTCGTCGAGTCCTTCTCCCTTCAGGGCACTTGACAGGATCACCTGATAGCCGCAGCTCTGGTATGTTTCATAGAGAAATTCCAGTTCTTCCGTTGTTGCCAGATCTTTTTTGTTAAAACAGATGACTGCCGGAACACCTTCCCTCTCCATCATAATGAGGAAACGATCCAGAAGCATGAAGTTCGGCTTCGGATTATCCATGGCAAAGATCACCAGTGCCTGATCTACATTGGCCACAGCCGGACGGATCAGAGAATTCTTCCGCTTGTGGATCTCCGTCACACTTCCCTCCAGTTCCTTTTCATCCAGAACTGTAATGTCCACATTGTCACCTACCAGAGGCTTGAATTTATCCTTACGGAAAATTCCCTTGGCTCTGCATTCATATGTATTACCGTCTTCTGCATATACGTAGTAGAATCCGGCAATACCTTTGATTATCTTTCCCTGCATGATCACTCAGCTTTCTTGAATGTAACCGTGTAGGTTCCAAGCTGCTGATAATCCCCGTCTACCTCTTCATAGAGATAGATGGTTCCTGAGGTAACGCCCTCAGCACCTGAGATATCAAGCTGATACGGGAAGCTGATATTCTGTCCATCAATGATGGTGGATGCCTTAGGCTCACCGTTTACGTCCTGGATCAGTTCCAGACGGATCGCGCCTCCATTGTAGCCGGACGGGGTATCCAGTGTCTGTGTACATTTCCAGCCTGTGTTTGCATTGACATCTGCTGTAGATGTAGTTGTGGATACTGTGCTGTCCGCAGATGCTGTGCTGTCTGTGGATGCTGTACTGTCTGTAGATGCTGTACTATCTGCAGATGCTGTGCTGTCTGTGGATGGAGCCTTGTCACCGGAGCTGATGGTAATGCTGATCGGCTGATCCGGGTCTGCTGCCGCATAGGCTTCCGGATCCTGTGCGATAACTGTACCTGCAGCTTCTGTACTCTGCTGTTCTGTTATCTGGATATCAATAAATTTCCCTAAAGTAGTAAGTGCATCATCCTTGGTCATTCCTACAACACTCGGAACCTCAGCATTATCGCCATAATCAACCCCTCGACTGACTGTCAGTGTTACAGAAGAGCTTGCCTGCACAGAAGTACCTGCTGCCGGTTCGACATTGTAAACATATCCCGGATCTACCAGTGCATATCCGTTGTCATCTGTGTCGCTGTATTCTTTCTGGACATTTACCTGAAGTCCAAGATCTTCCAGAGTCTGCTGTGCATCGATTCCTGTACGTCCATCCAGATCTGGGATCGTAACCTGTGCTGTTCCGGTGCTTACCCAGTATTTCACAGTTGTATTGGCTTCAACCTGTGTTCCCGCAGCTGTCTCCTGACGGGAGATCCTGCCTTTTTCCTGATCGGATGCCTCCTCACCGGCCATCTGGACACCCAGATGTGCATCGTTTGCAAGTGTTTTAGCCTCTTCCTCTGTCTTGCCTACAAGATCAGGAACGGTTGCCAGACCGTCAGCTGCTGATTCCTGCTTCGCTTCTGCCTTGCTGCTGTCTGCAGCTCCGCTGCTGCCGGTTCCAAACAGTCCTGCGGCACGTCCAAGCACTACCACAAGAACGATCAGAAGGACTGCACCTCCGATCAGTGCCGCAATCGTCAGGCCTCTTCCGGAACCATGATGCTTCTTTTTCTTTCCGGATCTATGCTCGGATCTCGGTCTGTATTCTTCCTCTGCATCATCGTAATCGTTATCGTCGTATTTTTCTTCCTCAAGTGCGGTGATCTCCGGTTTTGTGATCTGCTTCGGTGTATGTTTGATCTCACCAAGCTCTTCTTCTGAGATCACAACCGTCTTGGCATCGTTGTCAACTGTAGTAAGCCTTACAAAATCACCCTGGGGATCGATCAGAGAATGCTTCAGGTCTGCGATCACATCCTCCATACGGCTGTAACGACGATCTACACTTTTCTGTGTACATTTCAGAATGATCTGCTCCAGACTGTACGGAAGGTCCGGTGTATACACACTTGGCGGGACCATCTCTTCCTGCAGATGCTTGATAGCGATCGCCACAGTGGTATCTCCGTCAAAAGGAACTCTTCCTGTGACCATCTCATACAGTGTGATTCCAAGAGAATAGATATCGCTCTTCTCATCGCTGTATCCGCCTCTCACCTGCTCAGGTGAGCTGTAATGTACAGATCCCATTACATTGGAGCTGATCGTATTGGAAGATGCAGCTCTGGCAATTCCAAAGTCTGTCACCTTTACTTTACCATCTGTGGAGATAATGATATTCTGGGGTTTCACATCTCTGTGAACGATACCATGGCTGTGTGCCGCCTCCAGACCCATAGAAACCTGGATTGCGATACTTGTAGCCTCTTTAATGGAAAGCTTTCCCTTCTTGGAGATGTATTCCTTTAGAGTGATACCCTCGATCAGTTCCATAACAATGTAATAAACACCGCCGTCATCTCCTACGTCAAATACATTGACGATATTCGGATGTGTAAGACCAGCTGCCGCCTGGGCCTCACTTCTGAATTTCTTTATAAACGTGGTGTCTTCCCGAAACTCCGGTTTCAGGACCTTCACTGCAACAAAACGGTTCAGCTTATGGTCCATAGCCTTATAGACATCTGCCATTCCGCCAGTTCCGATTTTTCCTACGATCTCATAGCGCTCGGCTATGATCATTCCCGTCTTCAACATGCTTCCACCTCATTCGTGAATGGCTCTACCAGTACGACTGCAATATTATCCTTACCACCATTCTGATTTGCTTCCCGAAGGAGCGCACTGCCCTTCTGATCAATATCTGCTTCCGGATCGGATATGATCTCCTGGATCTTCTCATCTTCAACCATATTGCTGAGACCGTCTGAACACATCAGGATCGTACATCCTTTTTCAAGTTTCAGATCAAAGAAATCCACATCCACCGTTTTCTCCGCGCCAAGTGCCCTTGTAATGATGTTCTTATCCGGATGATTCCGTGCTTCCGCTTCGCTGATCTCGCCCATTCTCACCATTTCCTGTACCAGGGAATGATCTCTGGTGACCTGGCGGATCCCGTCCTGGATCACATATAAACGGCTGTCACCCACATTGGCTACATAGGCATACTGATCTACAATAGTCGCCACCACCATAGTGGTTCCCATGCCCCGGAGGTTTTCGTCTTCCTGCGCACGGTTTCTGATCTCCGTGTTCGCAGCTTCGATCGCATGACGAATAACCTTCACAGGATTGTAATCCGCATCTTCACGGATTTCATCCACAAGGATCCGTACTGCATGTGAGGATGCATAGTCACCGGCGTTATGTCCGCCCATTCCGTCCGCGACTGTGAAAAGATTAGGCAGATTTCCAACCGGACCTTCAGATGCAAACACGTAATCCTGATTCATCTTCCGCTTCTGCCCTACATCAGTAGCTGAGTATATCCTCATGTCACTTCTCGCTTTCTGTTTTTTCCATGTAACTTTTTCTTAGCTGTCCACAGGCACCGTCGATATCGCTGCCCATTTCCCTTCTAATAGTAACATTAATTCCGTATTTTTCAAGTTTTATTTTGAAATTCTCCACAGCCTGTCGAGTAGACCTCACATAGGAGCGTTCCTTGATGGGGTTGACCGGAATCAGATTTACATGGCAATTGATGCCTTTTATACGGCCGGCCAGCTGTCTCGCATCTTCTTCACTGTCGTTGACACCGGCTACAAGACTGTACTCAAAGGTGATCCTTCGGCCTGTTTTATCAAAATAATTTCTGCAGGCATCCAGAACCTCATCCATGGAATACTTATTCGCGATCGGCATCAGTTCCTGTCGTTTTTCATCATTTGGAGCATGAAGGGAAAGTGCCAGAGTGATCTGAAGCTTTTCTTCAGCCAGATCATACATCTTCGGCACGATCCCGCAGGTAGAAACCGTCACATTTCTCTGACTGATCCCAAGACCGTTTTCGTCGGTAAGGATCCGGACAAAACGGACAAGATTGTCATAATTATCCATCGGCTCACCGGTTCCCATCACAACTACATTGGCCACACGTTCACCGGTATCTGCCTGGATACGGTAGATCTGATCCAGCATCTCGGACGGCTTCAGGCATCTGGTCAGTCCTCCGATGGTAGATGCACAGAATCTGCATCCCATACGGCAGCCCACCTGAGAAGAAATGCACACAGAATTTCCGTGGTGATACCGCATGAGAACACTCTCGATCACATTTCCATCTTCCAGCCGAAACAGATATTTTCTGGTTCCGTCAATTTTTGAGATTCTTACATCTGCCTGGGTCAGCGCTGTGATCGGATAAGCCGAAAGCTTTTCCCTGAGGCTTTTGGAAAGATTTGTCATTTCATCCCAGGAGGTAACCAGCCGCTGGTGAAGCCATGCATAGATCTGTTTCGCCCTGAAAGGCTTTTCACCGATCTTTGTCATGAATTCCTTCAATTCCTCCATGGTCATGGATTTTACATCTGTCATTTTCTGTTATTTCCTTCTGAATCTGGCAATAAAGAATCCATCCGTCTTATGTATTCCCGGCAGAAGCTGCAGATAGCCAAGCTTCGTGGATTTACAGTGCAGTTCCTCCGGAATATACGGATCCAGGCTTTCCAGCCGGTACGGATAGTTCTTTAAAAACCATAATACATTTTCTTCGTTTTCTTCCCGGGCAATGGTACATGTGCTGAAGATCAGCGTTCCATCCGGTTTCACATACTTTGCAGCCTTATCCAGGATCATTCTCTGGAGCATTACGATCTCTTCCTGTTTCTGCGGAGTTGCCCGGTATTTGATTTCCGGTTTCTTGCCGATAACACCATAACCGGAGCACGGTACATCCGCGATCACAATATCCGCAGCCTGTTCGGAATCCGGATCATATACCGTTGCATCTTGAACTCTGGCTTCCACGTTGATCACTCCGGTCCTGTGGATGTTTTCTTCGATAAGATCTGCCTTATACTGACTTACATCTCTGGCATCCACATTTCCGTAATCCCCCATTTTGTCTGCCGCATGGATGCTTTTTCCACCTGGCGCAGCGCACATGTCGATGATATGGTCGCCTTTTTTCGGACTTGCAGCTTCCGCTACAAGCATAGAGCTTACATCCTGCACCAGGATCTTTCCCTGAAGGAATGTCTCTAGTGTCAGAATATGATTGTAATCGGAAATCTTCAGTGCATAGGGAAGATAAGGAGCCTGTTCTACTGTCACTCCCTGAGACTTCAGACTGGTGACGATTTCTCTCAGAGACGCCTTATGAGTACGGCACCGTACTGTGATCGGTCTTTCTGTCAGAAAATCCTCCAGGATCTTCTCCGCGGTCTTCACTCCGTAGGCTGCTTTCCATTTTTCTACCAGATATTCCGGCATGGAATATTTCACGGAAAGATAACGGACTTCGTTTTCTTCCCTGGAAGGAAGCTCCAGATCACTGATCTCTCTTGCAATCGTACGGAGCACCCCGTTGACAAAGGGCTTTAGATTATAAAAGCCTTTTCGCTGTGCCAGCTTTACCGCTTCATTGCATACTGCACTGTCCGGAACACTGTCCATAAATTTCAGCTGATATACCGCACTTCTCAGGATCTCACGGATCTGCGGTTTCATCTTGTTTACAGAAACCTTTGAAAAAGAATCGATGACATAATCAATATAGATCCGGTATTCCAGGGTTCCCTCACATACTCTTGTAATAAAGCTACGTTCCTGTTTCGGAAGAAACTGATATTTGGAAAGCGCATTCCGGATCGCAATATGGCTGTGCTCACCCTCCTCCTCGATCTGTAACAGGATCTCAAGGATCAGTTCTCTGGTATTTACTCCGCTGCTAATCACGATCTCTACCTCCTGCAAGGATAATCAGTCTCAGAAGCTGCAGAATAGATGCCGCCAGAGCTGCTACATAGGTAAGCGCTGCCGCTGTAAGTACTTTTCTTGCACCCTTTTTTTCATCTGCACCTAAGATACCTGTACTTTCCAGCATTTTAAGCGCTCTGGAAGACGCATTGATCTCAACCGGAAGTGTCACCAGCTGAAACAGTACTGCCAGTGAAAACAAAACAATTCCCAGAGTTACCAGCGGATCAATGGAAAAGATCAGTCCTGCGATAAACAGCGGCCATGAAAGCTGGGAACCAATATTTGCGGCAGGTACAATGGCTGAACGGATATTCAGTGGTGCATAATTGATCGCATCCTGGATCGCATGGCCACATTCATGTGCTGCCACCCCCACAGCCGCCAGAGAATTTCTTCCATAAATATCTTCTGAAAGGGAAACCGTTTTCGTTCTCGGATCATAGTGATCCGTAAGACTTCCGCGGATCGGAACCACCTGTACGTCTGTGATCCCAGCCGCTCTCAGGATCCTCTGTGCAGCTTCCGCACCGGTGATACCTGAATGACTCCGGACCTTTTTATAGACTGCAAAGGTACTGCGCAGCTTCGCGGATGCCGCAAGAGAAAGAAGCATTCCGATCACGAGCAAAAGAATCGTGGGGTCCATTCCCCATCCGTAATAACCATATCCGTACATAACTCATCACTCCCTGGAATCTCTGAACATGTCTCCTGGTTTCAACTGATATCCCCGAAGGAACGCATCCGCTTCCATGCGTTTTTTGCCTTCCAGCTGCACTTCATGAAGCACGAGTACCTTCTGGCCGCATGCTACCTGGATTCCTCCTTTGTCAGCGGCTATCACAGTTCCCGGTGCTTCCTGTGCCTGTTTTTCCAGAACAGAGCTCTTCCAGACCTTCAATGTTTTTCCATTGATAAAGGTAAAAGCGCTTGGCCATGGATCAAGGCCTCTTACCAGACGCTCCAGTTCTTCCGCATTTTTGCTGAAATCCAGAAGCCCCATTTTTTTGGAGATCATGGCAGCATATGGTGTTGGACTCTCCTCCGGCTGTTTCTCGCGGGTTGCAGTTCCGCCAAAAATGGACGGTAAAGTCTGTACCAGAAGCTCTGCACCTGCCTGTGCGAGCTTATCAAACAAGCTTCCACCTGTCTCATCTTTGGCAAGCGGAACCACGATCCTGGAAATCATATCACCGGTATCCAGACCGGTTCCCATCTGCATAATAGTAACGCCGGATTCTTTTTCACCGTCGATCACCGCCTGCTGGATCGGTGCAGCTCCACGATATTTAGGAAGCAGAGACGCATGGATATTGATACATCCGAATCTCGGCATATCCAGGATGCTCTTTGGAATGATCTGCCCGAATGCCGCAACAATGATGATGTCCGGTGCAAGATTTTTCAGTTCTTCCACAAATTCAGGATCTCTTACCTTCACCGGCTGCAGTACCGGGATCCCGTGTTTCAGTGCTTCTTCTTTTACAGGAGTAGGCATCATAGTTTTGCCTCTGCCCTTCGGTTTGTCCGGCTGTGTGATCACAGCCTCCACTTCATATCCGTTCTCTGCCAGTGCTGCAAGAGGCGCCACCGCAAAGTCCGGAGTTCCCATATAAATAATCTTCATAGTATCCCGCCTTTAGTCTTCTTCATCATAAGTTACCTTGTGAAGTTCTCCCTCCACAAGTTCTGTATACATTTTTCCATCCAGATGGTCAATCTCATGACAGAATGCTCTTGCCAGAAGGCCCTCTCCCTCGTAGATCTGTTCGTTCATATTTACATCAAGTGCTTTTACCTTCACATAGTTCGGACGTGTTACCTGTCCTGCCATTCCCGGAACGCTCAGACATCCCTCGTCACCGGTCTGCTCGCCGCTTGTCTCAAGGATCTCCGGATTGATCAGCACGATCGGGCCCTCACCTACGTCGATGACAACGATACGTTTCAGGATTCCTACCTGTGGTGCAGCGAGGCCAACACCCATTGCATCATACATGGTATCCAGCATATCTGTGATCAGTTCCCCGATCCTCGGTGTCATTTTGTCTACTGTCCGGGATTTTTTTGTCAGTACAGAATCCCCCTGTACACGGATTGTTCTAAGTGCCATTTTTCTTCTCCTTTAATTCATATCAAATTGAATGTATATTTTCCGGAATCCGGAATTTATCTCTATATATTTCTCCAGCTTCTCTCTGACTGCTGTGAGAAAGCAGATATCCCTGTGCTTCAGATGGATCACCTGACGATAAACATCCTTTACCTTACCTACCGATGCAGCTGCAGGTCCGATCATGTGAAGCTCTTCCTTCGGACTTACCCTGCGGATAAAAACTTCTATATAATACATGGCATTTTTCAGAAGTTCTTCATCCTGGCAGGCGCCAAAAACAGTCATCATATGGGCTGCCGGCGGATAGTCCAGAAGCATCCGATACCCCATTTCTTCTTTATAAAATTTCTTATAATCCTGAATAGCCGCAGCCTGGATACTGTAATGCTCCGGCTGATATGTCTGGATCACCGCCTGCCCCGGCCGATTCCCTCTGCCGGAACGTCCAACTGCCTGAGTCAGAAGCTGGAATGTACGCTCCCCGCAGTGATAGTCATCCATATTCAGCGAAAGATCTGCTGCAATCACTCCTACCAGAGTCACATTCGGAAAATCATGTCCCTTGACGATCATCTGGGTCCCCACCAGAATATCTGCCTCATGCTTTGCAAAAGAAGCCAGGATCTTCTCATAGCTGTCCTTGGTCCTTGTAGTATCAAAATCCATTCGAAGTACCCTGGCTTTCGGGAAGTCTTTTTCAATGACCTTCTCGATCTGCTGGGTTCCTGCCTTAAATCCACCAATGTGCGGTGAACCACAGGACGGACAGATTTCCGGTTTCACAGTCTCATAGCCGCAATAATGACAGATCAGACGATTGCCATTGTGTTCACTTAGAGATACATCACAGTGGGGACATTTCATAACGTGACCGCAGGCTCTGCAGGAAACAAAGCCCGCATATCCTCTCCGGTTCAGAAACAGCATGGCCTGTTCTCTTCTTTCAAGGACCTGCTCCAGATCCCTCTTCAGCTCCAGACTCAGTACCGAGCGGTTTCCTTTCTTTAATTCTTCCCGAAGATCCACGATTGATACCTGTGGAAGAGGCCTTTCCTCATAACGTGCGTTTAACTTTACCAGAAGATATTCTCCGTCACAGGCATGACTGTAGGCTTCCAATGACGGAGTGGCTGATCCCATGACCACACGGGCATGTTCCATTCGTGCCCTCTCAATGGCAGTCTCACGTGCATGGTACCTTGGCGTATTCTCACTTTTGTAGGTGGGTTCATGCTCTTCGTCGATAACGATCAGTCCCAGATCTGAAAACGGTGTGAACAGTGCGGATCTGGGTCCTACCATCACCTGGATCTCACCACGTTTTGCTCTTTTGAACTGATCATAACGTTCTCCCTGGGAAAGTCTGGAGTTCAGAACCGAAACCTTATCTCCGAACATGGCATAAAAGCGCCTAACTGTCTGATAAGTAAGCGCGATCTCAGGGATCAGCACGATCGCCTGTTTTCCCTCCTCCAGTACCTTCTGGATCAGGCGCATATAAACCTGGGTCTTTCCGCTTCCGGTCACTCCGAAAAGAAGTGCAGGCCTTGGGTCCGGCTCCTGCCATTCCCGAAAGATCTGCTCTGCCGCCAAAAGCTGTTCCTGGTTCAGACTCAGTTCCATGTTCTCCTTCACCAAGCCGAGCCCCTCGGGAATGCGATACATTTCCTGACTTTCAATAGTTATCAGACCTTTTTTCTCAAAAAAATCAAGAACGGAAATGCCGGCTCCAAGCTCTTTGGAGGCATAGGTATAATCTAGGCTCCCGGCCTCCAGGATTGCCCGAAGGAACCGCTCACGTGCTTTAAAGCGGCTGCCTTCCAGCTTGCCAAGAAGTGCCTGCCCCTCTTCCTTTTTCCCTGTAAAAAGGATCAGTCTTTTCTCTTTTGCACGGACCTTGTCTTTTACAGGCAGAACTGTTTTCAGTGCCTGGATCATGGTGGAGCCATAGGTCTCCTTCATCCAGGCCGCAAGTGCGATCAGCCGGGATTCTGTTGTCTCACTGTCTGTGGACACTCCCCGAATCTCCTTGAGCTTTGACGCATCATATTTCGCCGTTCCGGAGATTCCGGTCACATAGCCTTTCCGAAGGGTATTTCCCTTTCCGAAGGGCACTGTGACCACAACTCCAGGTTTTATTGCCTGCACTAGTTCCTCAGGTACACGATACTGAAAATCCCGGTCCAGCTTTTCATGAGAAATATCAATGATCACATCTGCATAGATCATCCATTTACGCTTTCTGATCTTCTTCCAGGATCTCCCGGATCAGTACACGCTCATCCATGGGATATTTCTTACCCTTGATCTCCTGATAATCCTCATGGCCCTTTCCGGCAAGGACGATGATATCTCCCGGCTCACCGTGATGGATCGCGTAGGCGATCGCCTCTTTACGATCCGGGATCTCTACATATTTTCCATCTGTTTTTGCCATTCCGATCTTGATATCATCGATGATGGCCTGTGGATCCTCATCTCGCGGATTATCTGAAGTAATGATGGTCAGATCTGCCATCTTTCCTGAAACCTCACCCATTTCATAACGGCGCAGCTTGGAACGGTTTCCGCCACAGCCAAACAGGCATACCAGTCTGTGCGGATCATATTCCTTCAGTGTTCCAAGAAGGCTCTCCAGCGCCATGGCATTATGTGCGTAATCGATCATCAGTGTGAATTCGTCAGATACCTTGATCATCTCAATACGGCCTTTGACCCTGGCCACCTTCAGAGCTTTGATGATATTCTCCTCGGATACCTTAAAATGACGGCAGATGGCAATGGCAGTCAGAGAATTGTAAATGCTGAACTTACCTGGAATATCGATCTCCACAGGAAAATCCATAAGTCCCTTAACATGATAGGAAATTCCCAGATAGCCCTTTCTTCCAACGAGTCTGGCGTCCTCTGCACGGAGATCTGCTTTTTCGGAAAATCCATAGGTTTCAAGTTTACAGGTGTGGCCTTCGATAATGCGGTCAAAGTGTTCATCGTCACGATTTACGATACCAACCTTACACTGTCTGAGAAGCATGGATTTGCAGTGCAGATAATCATCAAAGTCCTTGTGCTCATTCGGTCCGATATGATCTGGTTCAATATTTGTGAAAATTCCAAAATCAAACACAAATCCCTGGGTCCTGTGAAGCATCAGTCCCTGTGAGGAAACCTCCATAACGACCGCATCGCAGCCTGCTTCTACCATATCGTGAAAATATTTCTGTACCATATAGGATTCCGGTGTCGTGTTGGCTGCCGGGATATGCTTCTCCCCGATAACAGCCTCGATGGTGCCGATCAGACCAACCTTATATCCGGCATTCTCAAGGATCGATTTCACCATATAGGTTGTAGTTGTTTTTCCTTTGGTTCCAGTGATACCGATGGTTTTGAGCTTTTCTGCCGGATGTCCGAACCATGCTGCTGAAATAAAGGCCATGGCGTAACGGGTATCCTCTACCTGGATCACTGTCACATCCTCCGGTGCCTCCACCGTTTCTTCCACGATGAGTGTCTTCGCACCCTTTGCCACAACATCAGGTATAAATTTATGTCCATCCACGACCGCACCTCTGATGCAGATAAAAAGGCTCCCTTCTTCTACTTTGCGGGAATCATATACAACAGAAGAAACCTCCTGCTCTGTACTTCCCTGAAGGCATTTGTATTCAAGATGTTCCAATAAGGATAAAAGATTCATTTTTCTCCTCCATCTTCCCTTTTTCCGGTCTGACGGGCAGCACACCGGAGGCGGGAAATATACTGTTCTTATTTTCTGTACATACCATATAGAATAGCACACCTCCCCCCTGTTTTCAACGTTTCTTTGAGGTACGGCCGCCTTGTAAAATATCAGCTTGTTACTGTTCACTCCGTTCTCAGTAACATCAGCTTTTTCCATAAATATCCGCATATTTTTTCCGGAGCCAGATGCCGCCCAGCACAGTCACTAAAGCTGTCACTGCCAGAAGCGTCCACAAATCCCTCCTGGTATCATCTCCGGTCTTCGGATGTGTGGACGCAGTTCTTGCCATCTGTATCTGACCGGAAGCCGGACCCTGGTCATCTCCCCGCAAAGGCAGCCCTTCTTCCGGCGTAATAGCCACCTCTCCTTTTACCATGACAGAAGCGGAGGCCTCCATCAATCGCTCTCCGGTTTCCTGACTTGTGACCGTCACCTGATTAAAAAGCTTCTGATCCGCTGTTTTTCCCGGGATCTTCACCGCAGCCTGAAGAGAAACTGCCTCTCCCGGCGGGATCTGTTGGATCATTGCCTTTGTACGGCTGCTGTTGAGCGTTACACCTTCCTGCTCCAGAAACTGTGCATGGATCCCTGCTGCCTGAAAGCGCTCCGTTCCCACAACCGAATGAAGCGTTTTTTCACCGGTATTCACGATACAGATCTGATAGGTCACAGTCTCACCCGGTGCAGCGGTTTCTTTGTCTGCAGTTTTCTTTACAGAAAGATCCGCCTTCAGTGCCTCCAGACCATTTATAGTGGAGGCGTTCTTCCTGATCACCTCCTCCGGTCTGTCCTTCACCCTGGCCTCTGCTTCCACCTGGTGCTCCAGATCTTTTTCCTGTTCATCCAGAAGGGGCGCCTGTACATAAAAGCTCCTGCTCTCTCCGGCTTTTAATTCTGCAAATTCCGCCACGGTCCCTTCTGCCAGAAGGCCTTCCGCGTCTTCCCACAGCTGCCGGATCTTAGGGCAGGAAAAGCTGCTGGTCAGACGGATATCTGCAAGATCCAGCTTTCCGGTATTGGCTATCTCCACCTGATAACGGATGGTCTGCCCTGCTTTCATTTTTTCATTCTGTGCAATTACCGACAGCTCCATATCAGCCTCAGCAGCCTCCACGTCCAGCATAGGCGATATCCCCTCTGCGATCACCAGCTCTTCCCCGTTTTCTTCTGTCATGAGAAAGGTTCCCGCACCGGTACAGTCCTTCTGAAGCGGTTCCTCCTGAGTCACAGGATAACTGCTTTTCTCTGCCGGAAAACGGTATTCCTGCCGCAGGATCAGCGGGATACGGAAAAAGATCTCATCCTGCCCGTTCTGCTCCACGTTCAGCACGCTTTCCAGCTTTGTGATCTCTGTAGCTTCACCGCTCTGGCTCCTTACAGAAATCTGCTGTACAGCCATATTTTTCGGGACAGAATCCGTTTCCGGAACAAAATACTCAGAAATATACGTGACCAGCGTCAGTTTTTGAATCTCCTCAGACTCATATTCCTCTTCGTCACCTACATTTTCTTCTCCGGACGCCGTTCCTTCCGGTGTGAGCGGACCCGTTTTCTCCTGCTCTTCATCCTCCGGCTGTACTGTTTCCCCGGATGCCAGCTGCTCCATGTGCTCATATCCTTCCTCCATTTCTATTCCGATTCCTTCCACAACCTTATTCACCGGCAATTCCTGTTCTGTCTTCTCTTCCTGCTGCAAGTCATCCTCATCCTCTGGCTGCTCCTGTTCTGTCTCTTCTTCCTGCTGCAAGCCATCCTCTGGCTGCTCCTGCTCTGGCTCCTCTTCCTGCTGCAAGTCATCCTCTGGCTGCTCCTGCTCTGGCTCCTCTTCCTGCTGCAAGTCATCCTCTGGCTGCTCCTGTTTTGTCTCCTCTTCCTGCTCCACCGATGGATCTTCAATCTCCTGAAGTTCGTCGTCCCACTTCTCATTTTTCTCCTTATCCTCCGAAAACCTTCTCCCGGACAGCCATTCATTCAGGCCGCGGATCCGGATCCCAAGCTCCGCCTGTCCGGATTCTCTGTCTTTCCAGAACACACTCTGATCGATAAACGGTGCCTGTCCCGGCAAAAAATCTGCTCCCAGAGTCAGCTCCGGTTCTATTGTTCCTCCCAGCATGGCTCCTGCCAGCACTGTCACAATTCCGGCTTTCTTCATCTGTTTCCATATTCTGTTTTTCATGGCTCTTCCTCATTTCTGCCTGATCTGGCATTTCTTATACACATGTTTTTTTTACAGAAACTTACTTTTCCACAGACAAAGGCATCCCTCCCCGGCAAATGATGCATGATCAATATTTTTTTCGATAAAATAAAATGGATTTCTGCATCGAAACGATGCGTGAACAGATCCCGCAGAATGCAGGATCAAGACTTTTTCAATGTATCACATTTTCAGACCATGCGCAACCGGATATAAAAATTATAAAGTTTGTTTAAACTTTCTTTATAAATTTTCCATTTCTTTTAGATTAACGACATATTTTAAACATATTTTCTCTATATAATAGGTGTTGGATAGATGAAAAACCACTCTCTATCTCCCCCCTCAAAAAATAGTAGGAATCAAACCGTCTGACTGGATCAGGCGGTTTTTCCTGTCTCGGAAAACACTCGATTTTCTATTGCATTTCCCACATAGGTCTTTTATAATAAAATATAATATTCGTGCATCGTTTTCGATGTACTCGTTACTGAATACAGTAACTGATTTCATTCCAATTTTTAAGAGAAACGAGGTATTTCCTATGAGCGAAAAAACCGTAGTAGTTGCATTAGGCCACCGGGCACTTGGCACCACACTTCCAGAGCAAAAAACAGCTACAAAACTCGCAGCGAAGGTAATCGCAGATCTGGTAGAGGAGGGAACCCGCGTAGTGATCTCCCACAGCAACGGTCCGCAGGTAGGGATGATCCACACCGCAATGAATGAATTCGGTAAGGCACATCCTGATTATACATTTGCACCAATGTCCGTATGTTCCGCCATGAGCCAGGGTTATATCGGCTATGACCTTCAGAACGCCATCCGTGCTGAGCTTATCTCCAGAGGGATCTACAAACCGGTCAGTACAGTTCTGACACAGGTTGTCATCGATCCATACGATGAAGCATTTGCAGAGCCAGAGAAGATCATTGGACGTGTTCTTAACGCAGAAGAGGCCGAGGCTGAAGAAGAAAAAGGAAACTTTGTCACAAAGGTGGGCGAGGGCCAGTACAGACGTATCCTTGCAGCACCGAAGCCACAGAAGATCGTAGAGATTGAAACCGTAAAGGTCCTCTCTGCAGCAGAGCAGATCGTCATTGCCGCAGGCGGTGGCGGAATCCCGGTTCTTGAGCAGGGAACTCAGCTGAATGGTGCCAGCGCCATCATCGAGAAAGACCTGGCAGCAGGACTTCTTGCAGAAGAACTGAACGCTGACACTCTGATGATCCTTACAAGCGTCGAGAAAGTAAGCCTTGACCATAATACGGATCACGAATCTTATCTGGATACTATTTCCACAGAAGATGCCAAGAAATATATTGCCGGCAAACAGTTTGCGGCAGGCTCCATGCTTCCTAAGATCGAAGCAGGTGTTTCCTTCGTGGAGAAGGGAACCGGACGCCGTACCATCATCACAGACATGGCCCATGCAAAAGACGGCTACCGTGAGAAGACCGGAACTATCATTAAATGATCATTTTACGGACTCAGAATACAAAGTGAACTATAAAACTTCACTTTACATAAAAATATCCCGCAGACGGCTGCTGGTCTTACCGGCAGCTCTGCGGGATATTTTTTATACTGTCTGACTCTACATCCGATCACTGTTACACAGTTGATCGGGCAGCCAGTATTTACATAGATTTTCGCTCAGCGATCTCAGCCATCTTCGCCTCATTCAGGCGGGTATCTCCATGGACACGGCTGTAGGAAAGATATCCGTTCATACGGTCGATCTTGGTCAGATTTCTGGAACCGCAGACAGGGCATACATCCATCTCCAGTTCCTCATGACCACAATCGTCACAGTATGCAAGAGAAAGGTTCACTCCCTCATAATATCCCAGATCCATGGCTCTGCGGATCAGTGTACGGATAGCTTCCTTATTGTAGCCGATCGGATAACGTACATACTGAATCTTACCGCCATTGCAGAGCTCCCAGAAACGTCCCTCCAGATCCTGTTTCTCGATCGGAGTTACATCCTCTGTTACATGGCAGTGGAAGCTGTTGCTCACATATGGTCTGTCAGAAACGCCCTCAATGATTCCATACATCTTACGGAACTGCTCTACCTGCAGGCCACAAAGACTCTCTGCCGGTGTTCCGTAGATCGCATAAAGATAACCATCTTCCTTCTTGTACTGATTTACCTTGTCATTGATATATTTCAGGACCTCCAGAGCAAACGCCCCATCCTCGGCAATGGATTTGCCATTGTAAAGTTCCTGAAGCTCATTTAACGCTGTGATACCGAAGGAAGCTGTCATAGGCTTCAGGATCTTGCCAATCTTTTCATTCGGTTTCAGATGTCCGCCGTAGAAACCGCCTTCACAGTATGCAAGCGGGTTGGTGGATGCACGCATCTGTCCCAGATATTCGTAAGTGCGGATGTGCAGGTTACGGATCATTTCCAGATAGAAATCCAGAACCTCATAAAAATCTCTGCTCTCCGCTCTGGCCTTTGCAAGGATCATCGGAAGATGAAGGCTTACCGCACCAATGTTAAAACGTCCCACAAAAACAGGCGTATCATTCTCATCCGCCGGCTCCATACCGCCACGCTCATACCACGGACTTAAGAAAGCACGGCATCCCATCGGGCTGATGACCTTCTTGTATTTCCTGTACATACTGGAAATATAGCCTGCGCCGGACATAGACAGCCAGTCCGGATACATGGTTTTGGAGGAACACTCCACACCAGCCTCAAAAATATCCTCACAGCACTTTCCTGGACCATGGATCTCTTTGTCATAAAGGAATACGATCTTCGGGAAAAGTACCGGTTTCTTGTGTCCGGCCTTACCCTGTCCTCCCTGATGGACCTCAAGAAGGGAAATCGTACACATCTTCTCAAACTGCTCGGTTCCGAGACCAAGTGTCACCGTAACAAACGGATAATCACCTCTGGAAGAACCGACGGTATTCAGCTTGTACTCAATTCCCTGCCAGCCCTGGTCATAATCCCTGCGGACCTTATCAAGAGCATACTCAATAGCTCTCTCCTCACGGCCACTCCAGCTCTCGTCCGAGTATTTCATAAATTCGGAAATATATTTATCATAGCTCTTCTTTGCATACGGTGCCAGGATCTTATCAACCTCCGGCACTGTAAAGCCACCATACTGCTGTGCTGCTGTACTGAGAATGATATCCCCCATAACATCAAAGGCTGTATCCAGAGTCTTCGGCTCGTTATACCAGACATTTCCCATCTCAAAACCGCCACTTAAAACAGCTGCCACATCGAACAGACAGCAATTCATGGTATCCAGACGTGCAGACTGGTCATGAATATAAATGTAGCCGTCCTTACATGCCTGAAGCTCATTACGGTTCATAAAAAACTTCCGATAGAGTTCCTTGTTCAGCTCATTAAAGATCAGGCTTCGTTTCGTGGCAACAAGGGCGCTGTCTGTATTGGCATTACTTTTATCACCGATATAACGGATCGCCTGACTCTTGGTATAGACATCATCCATCATATGGATAAAATCCAGCTTGTAATTCCGATAATCACGGTAGCTCTTGGCAACTGCCGGATTCACACGCTCCAGAGCCCCCTCCACGATGTTGTGCATCTCCTGGATCTCGATCTCATTCTTTCCAAGGGAATCCGCATGCTCCTGGGCAAAACGGCAGATAAAATCCTTCTCCTCGTCTGAAAAAGTATAAAGAATACGCTCTGCGGATTTGTTCACGGCAGCCACGATCTTCTGCGGATTAAACTCCTCTCTTGTCCCGTCTTTCTTGATCACATATAACATTGCTCATCCCTCCCTGTGCTATATATAAGTCGCTATGCAAATACTATATATAGTACCTATATCCTCTATATATTGTTTTTCATCTATATGTTGTGCTAGGCATGAGTATAACACAGCTGAGGAGAAAAGAAAAGGGATATTTCTGTATACACGAAAATACAGACACTTAGCACTGCCTGATCTCACTGCAGAAATATTCTCACAAATTCGTTCCGATCCAGTCTGCAAGAAAATCCCATAATTTCGGAAGCAGAATGGCCAGTGTCACTATAAACCATATGATCCAGCCTGCCCCGCTGCTTTTCTGATCTTTTTTTTGCTGTTTTTTTCCCTGATCTAAAACTTCTGCACGATTTCTGCCCACCGTTGTTTTATTCCTGGTATTAACTGCCGCTGCAGTCTTACGTCCGGCTGCTGCACCTGTATTCCGGCTTCCGGTTAGATTCCGATTCAAATCGGTATTGCGGCTTGCATTCGTATTCCGGTTTATGTTTGTATTCCGGTTTATGTTTGTATTCCGGTTTGCGTTCGTATTCCGGTTTACGTTTCCGTTATGTTGTGTTGTTTGATCAGCATCCTGTCCATACTGCCGCATCATATCCCGCACTTTGGCGGAAGCATGTTTATAATGTATCTCCCGGGGCTCATTCAGATGATATAACACCTCATCATTTCTGTAAGGCATCCCACATAATGAACACCTGCCATTTACAACCTTACCCCCACAAACCTGACACCTTTGACCTGCCATAAGCTCCCTCCATTCTATCCGTCAAAACGGATATTTATATTTCCATCGTAAACATAAGCATTCTTTTTTCAGTATATCACACCAGGCATTTAATACCCAGTATTTTTCTACGATACCCCAAAAGACTTCCCCTCTCATTATATTGCCACTCCACCCATTTTCTGTTATAATACCCCACAGAGCAATAAGCCTAAAAATCATCAGGAGGAGCCGATAATGAATACAATCACAATCCCCGCAACCTATCATGCAGACCTGAACCTCCATGACACACAGATTGCGATCAAAACCGTAAAAGATTTCTTCCAGCAGACACTCTCCCAGAAGCTGAACCTTCTTCGAGTATCCGCTCCAACATTTGTAGCACCGGAATCCGGCCTTAATGACAACCTTAATGGTGTAGAGCGCCCGGTAAGCTTTGATATCAAGGCTATCGAAGGAAGCAACGCCGAGATCGTACACTCCCTTGCCAAATGGAAACGCTACGCACTGAAAAAATACGGATTTTCTCACGGAGAAGGTCTTTACACAGATATGGTAGCCATCCGCCGGGATGAAGATCTGGACAATATCCACTCTGTTTACGTAGACCAGTGGGACTGGGAAAAGATCATCTCCAAAGAAGAGCGTTCCATTGAAACTCTCAAGGAAACCGTACGCACCATTTACAGTGTCCTTCGTAAAACTGAGAAATACATGGCTGTACAGTATGACTACATCGAGGAGATCCTTCCGAAGGATATCTTTTTTATCACAACTCAGGAGCTTCTTGACATGTATCCGGACTGCACACCGAAGGAACGTGAATATCGGATCACCCGTGAAAAGGGCGCTGTCTTCCTTATGAAGGTAGGAAAAATGCTCACCAACGGCGAGCGCCACGACGGACGTGCCCCGGACTATGATGACTGGGAACTGAACGGTGATATCCTCGTATACTATCCGGTACTTGACATTGCCCTTGAGCTTTCCTCAATGGGAATCCGTGTTGATGAGGACGCACTTGACCGCCAGCTTACCGAAGCAGGCTGTGATGACCGAAGAGAGCTTCCATTCCAGAAAGCAATCCTGAACAAAGAGCTTCCGTACACCATCGGTGGTGGTATCGGACAGTCCAGGATCTGTATGTTCTTCCTTCGTAAAGCACACATCGGAGAAGTACATGTCTCTCTCTGGCCGAAGGAGATCACAGATGCTGCAGAGACACACGGACTTCAGCTTCTCTAAAACAGCCTACAGATTTATTTATAATTTTCGCGGAAATGAGGTAATAACGTGAACATTCTGTTTTTTCTGATTCCCAAAAGCGAAGTAGCCTACATCTTTGAGGATGAAACTCTTCGCCAGACCCTCGAAAAAATGGAGCACCGCAAGTACTCCTGCATTCCTATCCTCACCATGGACGGCAAATATCTCGGCACCATCTCAGAGGGAGATCTCCTCTGGGGCATGCGCCGTGCAGATATCCACGACATCAAGGAAACAGAGGGAATCCCAATCATGGCGATTCCACGCCGTGCCACCTACAAACCGGTCCATGCAGATTCCAATATGGAAGATCTCCTGGATCGCGCCATTAATCAGAACTTCGTACCGGTGGTAGATGACCAGGGCTCCTTCATCGGAATCATAACCAGAAAATCTATCATCAAATACTGTTACAACGAAATAAAAGCCGCACAAAAAACTGCCGGTGAAGAAATCCACTGAGCAGCGGAAAGAAAAAGGATGGCTTCCGTTCCTGCACAGGTAGGAATCGGAAGCCATCCTTTTTTGATCCGGCAGTTGTATTCCGGATTTTTATTTTATTTTTTCGCGGATCATACTCAGTGCATCTTCATCTGCCACAACCGTGAGATCCGGGTGAAGCTGCAGGATAGATGCCGGAACCTTCGGTGTGATCGGTCCGTACAGGGAATTATACAGGGCTTCTGCCTTGGATGTTCCCGTTGCCACAAGAAGGATCTTTTTTGCAGCCATGATATTCCCGATTCCCATAGTGTAGGCCTGTTTCGGGACCTCATCCATGCTTTCAAAAAACCTTGAATTGGCCCTGATGGTACTTTCTGTCAGATCCACACAATGGGTTTCTTTTTCAAAGGCATCTCCTGGTTCATTGAAGCCGATGTGTCCGTTCCCGCCGATACCAAGCAGCTGCATATCCACACCTCCGGTTTGCCGGATGATTTCGTTATACTGTGCACATGCCTTATCGCTATCCTCTTCCAGTCCGTCAGGCACAAAGGTCCGTGCTTTGTCAATATTTACATGGTCAAAGAGATTATGATCCATAAAATAGCGGTAGCTCTGGTCATTGTCGCCGGAAAGTCCCTTGTACTCATCCAGATTCACACTTGTCACCCTGGAAAAATCCAGATCCCCTTTTTTGTACCATTCTACCAGTTGTGCATACATGCCCACAGGCGTGGAACCGGTAGCCAGTCCAAGAACTGCATCCGGTTTCATGATAATCTGTGCAGACATGATATTGGCTGCTTTTCTGCTTACATCCTGATAATCTTTTCCTGCGTAAATAATCATAGTTTTTTCCTCAGCTCTTATTCTGCGATCAGTTTATCCAGAAGCTCCTTGGCCATACGGATATCTTTTTTCTGTTCCTCACCGGAGATCTCACGCTCAATGGTAATATCTCCCTGATAACCGATCTCTTTCAGCTTTGCAATAAATGCAGAATAATTTACTTTACCCTGGCCAAGGGGAACCTCATCACCCAGATGATGTCCATCTGTTGGATATTTTCCATCTTTTCCGTGAATTCCCATGACATACTCACCGAAAACCTCCAGAGCATCTACCGGATTTGCCTTTCCGTACATGATCAGGTTTGCAGGATCAAGGTTAATTCCCACATTTCCTTTTCCGACAGCTTTCTCAATATCCTGGATCGCACGCTTTAATGTTACAGGAGTCTCCTGTCCTGTTTCAAACAGGAAGTTCTGACCATTTTCCTTACATTTTTCCACAATAGCCTTACATGCAACCAATACTTCCTCGTATTTCGGGTCGTATGGATTTTCCGGCATATAGCCAACGTGTGTTGCCAGGTCTGTCACATGGATCTTTTTCGCAAAGTCAGAACCTTCCATAAGCATCTTCAGTCTCTCAACTCTGTAATCAGACGGAATCAGGCCAAGTGTCAGCTGTCCTTCATAGAAATCCCATACTCTGCGGCCTTCCCATCCGCACCAGAATGCGGTTGCGTGGATCCCGTATTTCTCCAGACCTTTATTAATAGCCTCTGCCATAGCATCGTCCTGAAGTGTTGGACGATCCCAACATACCAGCTGGCAGCTATCCACACCCATTTCCTTCAGCTCCGCAAATTTTGCATCAATATCTGTATTGCTTGTAAATTCGATCAAAACTCCAACTTTCATAGGTTCTGTTCTCCTTCCAGTATTATCTCATATTATACTACTTATACCACCAAGATCAGCCTTTTACCGCACCGGCAGTAATACCACCTACAATATGCTTCTGCATCACAACAAAGAAGATAAGACTCGGTATCATGGACATTACGATTCCGGGAAGTGCATGCTCCCAGTCTGCTGTCTGTGCGGAAAACTGCATGTACAGTGCATTCTGGATATTCATTGCCACTGTGTTTCCGCCAACGATCAGCTGGTTGGTGATGATATCATTCCAGGTTGCCAGTGCATCCAAAACAACGACCGTCGTGAGGATCGGTTTCAGAAGCGGAAGTACAATGCTGAAATAGGTGCGGATCTTACCTGCGCCGTCAATACATGCACACTCTTCCAGATCGATAGGAACATTTTTTACAAATCCATGGATCATGTATACTGCCAGAGGCATACATAAGCCCACACTTACCAGAATATATCCGGTTCTTGTTCCAGTCAGTTTCACGTTGGAAACCAGTCTTGTCAAGGTGATCATGTAAGACTGGAACGGAACCATCATCGGCATGATGATCAGAACAAAGCATATTTTGCTAAGTCTGCTTTTTGTTCTTGCGAGCTTATAGGCTGCCATCGGCGCCATAAGCACTACCAGGATGACAGTGCAGAATGTATAAAGCAATGTATTAAAGATCAGAGACGGGAAACCGAATTTCGTCCAGGTCTCCATATACATCTTCAGGCTCCATGACTTGGGCAGAGCCAGAAAGTCCTGCAGCATATCATTATAGGGTTTAAATGAGTTTATAAAGATCAATACCAGCGGCATCAGCCAGAAGATCGCACATACAAAAATAATGATCGTCAGTGCATTCACCTGCCGCAGGTTCTTTGGTTTCTTCTTCATTATGCCTCAACCTCCTTACTCTTGGTAATCTTCATCTGAATTGCTGTAATGATCAGAACAAATACTACAAATACAAGAGATTTGGCAGTAGCAAGACCATATTTGCTGTTAACAAAAGCTTCCTTATAAATATTATACGCAACGGAAACAGTTGAATTCGCAGGTCCGCCCTTTGTAAATACCATGATAATATCGAATAACTTAAACGCAAATGTCATTGATGTCAGCATACAGATCGAGATCGCAGGCATGATCATCGGAATTGTGATCTTGCGGAATACCTGGAAAGAGGTTGCTCCGTCGATTCTTGCCGCTTCCAGAAGCTCTCCCGGAACTGCAATGATTCCTGCGATATAATTGACCATGTAAAAACCAAGATTCTGCCATACTGCCATGACAACAACTACATAAAAAGCAAGCTTCGGTGTTCCAAGCCAGCTCCAGTTAAAGAATTCCCATCCTGTAACACTGTAAAGAGCCTCAAAGCCAGGTCCCAGGATAAATTTCCAGATCAGACTGATCGCTGTCAGACTGATGATATAAGGAATATAATAAAAAGCACGACCAAGACTGTTCACTTTGTTCTCACGTGCCATTACGACAGCGACTGTGAGAGAAACAATGTTTACGATAACAACATAAAATACTGCAAATTTAAGAGTAAATCTGACACCTTTCCAGAAAAGCGGGTCAGCAGTAAAGATCTTCACATAGTTGGCAAGTCCTACAAATTCCATGTTCTTGCCGATTCCATTCCAATTAAATACCGAATAGTACAGATTCATTACAAATGGAATATCTGTGGCAAACAGTACAAAAACGACTGCCGGAAAGACAAACAATGCAAAAATTGCCAGATCCTTTGTTTTTTTGTTTTTCAATCCTATCCCCTCCAGAAATTCATTTTTTCTTTGGTTTATATTTGGGAAACAGGCAAAGCTGCTGCCTGTCTCCCTCTTTTGTCAGTTACATTCCGTCAGCCCAAAATCAACAAATCTGTTTCTCTTCGGCTCCTGGAGTTCCTTGTTACTCTGCTGATGTCCAGAAATCCTGGAAGAGCTGTGTTACTTCATCTGCGCTCATGTCTCCAAGCATGTAAGACTGGAGATACGGACCACACTCATCTGCGTAGCTGCCAGGAGCAATCGTGTGGATCCAGCCGTTTGTCTTTCCAGCGTCGATATAGGTCTTGGCATCATTTGCAAGAGCGCCGGTCACTTCCATATCAGACTTTGCACCAGGAACAGCTCCTACACCTTCTGCCATCCATTTCTGGCCTTCTTCGGATGTAAGGATAAACTCACAATACTCTTTTGCAAGATCCAGATTCTTGGAATCTTTATTTACAATATAAGTCCAGTTACAGGAGGATAATACAGTTGCATCATCTTCACCGGCGCCTACCGGGAATGGAAGAAATGCAAGATTTGCATCCGGATTAAAGGAATCCAGTGTAGACTGGCACCAGTCACCCATATGGATCATAGCTGCATCGCCGTTTGCAAGCATATTCTCTGATGTCTCCCAGTCAACCTCAAGCGGCTTGTCCGGACCATACTCTACAGCAAGATCAAGGAACTTGTAAAGGTTCTCCCAGTTAGGCATATCTGCAAATGCTGTCTCACCGGATTTGATCGCATCTACTGTCTCAGCAGCTGTTTTGTCTTTGTCGATCATGAAATGTGTTGCAACCTGTCCTAATACCCATGTTTCCTTTGCAGCAAGTGCAAACGGAGTGATGCCTGCATCCTTCAGCTTCTTGCATGCCTCTTCCAGCTCATCCATGTTTGTCGGAAGCTTGTCGATACCAGCTTTCTCAAAGCAGTCCTTGTTGTAGATCAGGCCCATGTTCTCATAGGTCCATGGAAGAGATTTTACATTTCCCTCGTCATCTTTTCCAAGGTTTACAGCGTCCTCATTGAACTTGTCCAGAACTTCTGTATCATTGCTCCAGTCGTAAGCATAATCATAGTACATTTTCGCTTTTGTTCCGGCCTCAGCATCAAATACGTCTGGTGTATCACCGGAGTTTACTCTGGACTGAAGCAGTGTGTCGTAATCGTTGGCTGCATGCTGTACATCAACAGTCACACCCGGATGTGATTTCTCGAAGGCTTTTACCATCTCGTCATATTCTTCCAGACCATAAGCATGTGCATCAAATACATTCAGTGTTACATTTTCTTCAGCATGTGCAGTTACCCCTCCTGCAACTACCATTGATGAGATCATTGCTGCTGATAACAGAATAGAAATCACTCTTTTTTTCATTTGCATATCCTCCTTTTGAATAGCTTTTTTTATTTTTCTCACTGCCTTTCAGTGAAAATTTCATTATTTGTTTTCGTGTGTGTTTACATACTCTTTTGCCGCATTCCACTCTTTAATCCCAAGCTGTACGGATCTTACTCCTTCGATCAAAGGAGCAACCTCTACAGGTTTATCTTCTCTGACGCATTCCTGGAAATATTTGATCTCTGTATAATATGGTCCCAGATTGGAGACATTGATTCCCGCCACATCACTCTCGCCTTCATATTCAGCTTTGAGCTCTGGCGTCTCCACAGTTCCGTCTTTCTTATATACTGTCAGGCTCGGTGACTGAGCACCGTTAAATTCTATCGTAGCATCCTCAAAATGTGCACGGAACGCTGCATGGAACTTCATTGCCGATGACTCATCCCAAATACCCTCTGCTGTAGCAAAAACATCTCCGAATTCATACTCCGTGATGATATGATTGATCATGCCACTTTCAAATCTGCTGGCTTTTACCTGGAAGCTGTCCGGCTCACCCAGCATATAACGCAGAAAATCAAGATCATGCACGTGAAGATCCAGCACAACGGAACCACTCTTTTCTTCATTATGGAACCAATCCTCAAATCCCCATTTCACATCTCCGCTGATACGCTCCATAGTAATGGATTTCAGCTTTCCGAATTTTTCTGTGTCGTAAGCTTCCTTCAGATATTTATATTCCTCAAAGGAACGTACTACCTGTCCTACCATAACCTTCTTCCCGGATCTTTTTTCTGCTTCAAGAAGCATCTGGCAATCCTCTTCGGTCAGACATACCGGTTTTTCCACCAGTACATTCATCCCTTTTTCCAGTGCCTTCACTGCATGTTCTGCATGCAGATAGCTTGGAAGACAGATATGTACAATATCCAGCTGCTCCTTTTCGATCAGTTCCATTCCGTATTCATATGTGGCAGCTTCCGGAAAATATGATGCCGCTTTGTCCAGAAATTCTTTTCTGCAGTCAGACAGGGCAACTACCTCAACATCATCCTCTTTTTCTGATAAGACTTTCAGGGATAAGTAATGAGTCGTTCCCATTCCGCCGCATCCAATCACGCCTATTCTCATCTCTCTACCTCTCTTTATTTGTCCAGTGGCCTAACTAATATTTCAAAAAATAAAAGTTTTTTGCAAAAACATCTGTGTTTCTTGTTACAAACTCTCTTTTTTGCTGTTCTTAGCTTGGATTTAGGATAGCATTCTTTGCCGTATCTGTCAACATTCTTTCCCGTTTTTTCGTCTTTCAATGTGCATTTCTTCTATAATAAACAATATCTCGAGTATTTTTTGTGCATTTTGCACATTTGTAATCAATTATTTCTATCACTGTACTATTTATCTCCGTTTTTTTACCAGTCTTCCGAAAAAATGCCTGTATTATATTGCTCTTCATTTTAGAATTGTCGTATTTTTATATTTTTCCTTCTATAAATAGTCAATATTTTCTTTGTACAGCCACATATTGATTATTTTCTGCATCTATGATAGGATATATTTAGTACGGAGACTTTACCATTTTTCGGTACCGTTTATTTTTAAAGGATTGGAGATGAAAAGAAACTATGAAACTTGTTAATCAGCAGGTTATTAAGAACACGAATATGAAACGGCTCTATACTTCCATCTATTCCAGTCCCGGAATATCCAGAGCACACCTTGCCAAGCAAACGAAGCTCAGCAAAACAACCGTATCTACTCTTGTAGATGAACTGATCGAACGGGGATTCATTGTGGACAACGGTATCGGAGAATCCGACAGCATCGGACGTAAGCCGAACTGCCTTCAGGTCCGGATGAACAGCTACTACGTTGTTGTCATGAACTGGCATGAAAATGCTGTCGAAGCTTATCTTGTGGACATTGCCGGTACTTCCGTCTTTCATGAATCACGGAAGCTTTCCGAAGACGAAAATCATGTCGCATGCTCCGGCTCCTGTTTCCAGGAATCCATTCTGGAACACTGTGCTCCTGACCGTATCCTTGGCATCTGCATAGTAATGTCCGCCATGATCGACGCCTCCAGCAATGAAGTATATTCCACGACCCTGAATCTGCCTTCCATGGAAAGCACTCAGATCATTAAATCTCTGAAGACTGCATTCCCGGGATACCCGGTTGATCTTCTCAATGATACCGCCTGCTATTCCTACGCGGAAAAGGTCTATGGCAATATAAAAGAGAAAAATTTTGCTTTTCTCAATTTCGGCCGCGGCATCGGTGCCACCCTTTTCACAGAAGGAAGCATGCTTGGAACTGCCAGTGGTTCCTCTACCCAGTTCGGCCATTATTCCATCGATCCTCACGGTCCGGAATGTATCTGCGGAAATCACGGATGTCTGGAAGTTATGATCTCGGAGCAGGCTCTGAAAAACAGGATCCCGGAATTCGGACAGATTCCATCCTTAAGCGCACTTTCAGAAATCACCTTCTCAGATCTGGGAAAGGCTGCCACCTTCCGCGATCCAACCGCTCTTGCTATGGTAAAGGAGATGGCATGGGAGCTGTCCATCGCCCTGAGTAATCTGATCAGTACCGTAAATCCATCTCTGATCGTTCTTGGCGGAAAGATTCCGGATCTTGGCGAATATTTTCTCAATGAAGTACGGGAAGACCTGAAAAAAACCGGGTTCCGCAGGATGGTAGATAACGTGACTGTCCGTTACTCCCAGCTCCAGAGTGATTCGTTCCTGAACGGAGCCATGAAATACTTTTTTGATATCCACTATTCTTTTACAAATCAGGATCCGACGAATTTTTTTATCGGATGATATAAGGAGGAAGCCATGAAAAAACTGAAAGCTGCTATTGTAGGCTGCGGCCGTATTTCCGTCTCTTATGCGGATGCATTCCATCGTCTCAGCGATGAAGTAGAATTAGCATATGCCGTTGACAAAGATCCAGCTCTTGCCAAAGCCTTTGCAGAGGAATTTAACTGTTCCTGGACTACGGACTTTGATGAGATCCTGGATAAGGATATTGATGTGGTACATCTCTGTCTGCCGCATTTCCTGCACCCGGTCATGGCCATCAAAGCCATGAAAGCCGGCATTAACGTCCTTACCGAAAAGCCCATTGCCACCTGTCTTCAGGATGCAGACAGAATGATCCGTACCGCCGAAGAAACTCATGTAAAGCTGGGCGTTATCTTCCAGACCCGTTACACAAAAAGTGTAGAAAAGCTCCGCGAAATGATCCAGCGGGGTGATTTCGGAAAAATCCTTACCGCACGTTCCTATCTGACCTGGAACCGTCCGCTCGACTATTACAGCGGAAGTGACTGGAAGGGAACATGGGACAAAGAGGGCGGCGGTGTTCTCATCGACCAGGCGATCCACAGCATTGATCGTGTTCGATATATGCTGGATTCCGATGTGGAATGGATCGACGGAAGTGTTCATAATTATGTTCATCATTTTGTAAAAGTGGAGGATGCCGCAGACGCTGCTATCATGTTTAAAAACGGCTGTCTTTACAATCTCTATGCCTGCAACATTTACGGAGCCGATTCCCCGATCAATATTGAACTGATCGGAGAAAAAGGACGCCTGGGTCTTAAGCAGGACATGGGCTATTACGAGCTGGACGGCACCTATGCCGAGATCCGAAACACTTATGAGACCACAAATGTGGGCCCTGATTACTGGGGAAGCAGCCATCACCTGCAGATCCGTGACTTCTACCGTTCTGTCCGTGAGGATCTTCCTGTTGCCATCGACGGACTGGAAGGCAGAAAAACCCTTGAAATGGTAAAGGGCATCTACCTTTCCTCTGCCAGAAGAGAACGCATCTCTCTCCCCTTTGAGGATGTAACCTACAGTGATCTGAACCAGCCGGTGAAATAACTACGTCACTATTCTGTAACTATAAAAAACGGATGCTTTATCTCCTGCAGCATTTCCACAGGAGGATAAAGCATCCGTTTTTAATATTCTTATATTTATAATGTCTTTGAAAGAAACTCTCGAAGTCTCTTATTCTTTGGATTTGCAAAGAATTCCTTAGGAGAATTTTCTTCCTGGATCTTTCCTTCATCAATGAAGAGGACTCTGGTTGCCACCTCGCGGGCAAAGCCCATCTCATGAGTTACCACAACCATGGTCATGCCGGATCTTGCAAGCTCCTGCATCAGTTCCAGGACCTCTCCTACCATCTCCGGATCAAGAGCAGATGTAGGCTCATCAAACAGCATCACGTCCGGGTTCATGGCAAGAGATCTTGCAATGGCGATACGCTGCTTCTGACCGCCGGAAAGCATGTCCGGATAGGAATCTGCCTTATCCGGAAGACCTACTCGCTCCAGAAGCTCCAGTGCCGTTTTTTCAGCCTCTTCCTTACTCATAAGATTCAGAGTCACAGGTGCGAGCATAATGTTCTCTTTTACTGTCTTATGTGGAAAAAGATTAAACTGCTGGAATACCATTCCGATCTTCTGACGATGACGGTTGATATCCACCTTGGAATCTGTGATGTCGGTTCCCTCAAAGAGGATTTTTCCCCCGGTCGGCTCCTCAAGGAGATTCAGGGAACGGAGGAATGTAGATTTACCACAGCCGGATGGTCCGATAATGGCTACTACTTCACCTCTGCGGATCTGTGTGGTGATCCCGTTGAGAACCTGATTGCCGCCATAGGCCTTTTCAAGTCCCTGTACATCCAGAAGCACTTCATTACTTACGCTCATTGGTTCTCAGCCTCCTTTCAAGTCTTCCTACCAGATAGGTAAGGAAGCAAACGATCACAAGATAGATCGCAGCTACTACCAGCAGCGGGAACAGTGCACTGTAGGTCTGGCTTCGGATAATGTCTCCGCCACGGGTCAGATCCATAAGTCCGATATAACCACTGATGGATGTCTCCTTCAAAAGTACGATCAGCTCGTTTCCAAGGGCCGGCAGGATGTTCTTGACCGCCTGCGGAAGAATGATCTTGATCATAGTCTGTGTATAGTTAAGACCCAGGCTCCGTCCTGCCTCAAACTGTCCCTGATCAATAGACATGATACCGGAACGGACGATCTCAGCCACGTATGCAGCAGAGTTCATACCAAAGGCGATAATGGCAACAACTATCTTACCCGGATCTATGGTTGCAAAAATAACATAAAATACGATCAGCAGCTGTACCATCGTTGGGGTGCCACGGATCACAGTCAGATAAACACGACAGATCACATTAAGGATCTTAAGCTTACCTGTCTTATCATGTGTAGAACGGACAATAGCAATGACAAATCCCAGAAAAATACCAAGAAGTACAGCAAAAAAAGTAATGATGATGGTATTTTTCAGACCGGACAAAATGAACTGCCAGCGATTGTCGTCCAGAAAGTTAAACTGAAACTGTTCAATAAGACTCAAAATTTCCACCCTTTCCAAAACTACAGGTTCCGAAATCCGGAAAACATACCCGGATATCCGGAACCTGATCATTCGCTACTGAACCCTGCAACGAATATCTGTTTCTCAGCTTATCCGTTCAGAATCCTCTGATTTCTCTGTGCAAAATTATTTCTTTACAATAACAACCTGCTCTGCAGTTGTGTACGGATCAGTGAAATCAACGCTCTTTTTACGATCCTCTGTTACTGTCATTCCTGCAGCACCGAAATCAGCTTTTCCGGATTTAACAGAATTTACGATCGCATCAAACTCCATATCCTCGACCTTCAGCTCATATCCAAGCTTGTCGCAGACAGCCTGAGCGATATCAACATCAATACCTACGATCTTATCTCCGTCATAGTATTCGTATGGCTGGAAGGTTGCGTTTGTTGCCATGGTAAGAGTTCCCTTGGAGTGATCTGCATCCTTAGGAGTCTCATACGGTGTCTTACCTGCATCATCACCGATGTAGTTATCTCTGATGGAATCCAGAGTTCCGTCATCCTTCAGCTCCTTCAGCGCTTCGTTGAACTCTTTGGTAAGGTCTGCATTATCTTTGGAAAGACAGATTGCATACTCCTCTTTATCAAAAATATCCTCAACGATCTCAAGATCATCGTTTTTCTCAACAAATTTCTTAGCAGGCTCGCTGTCGATCACTACGCAGTCAATCTTACCCTGTTTCAGAGCCATAACAGCGTCATTACCTTTGTTGTATCTCTCTACTGTTGCGTCTTTAACCTCTGTAGCGTCTGCATCACCGGTTGTTCCAAGCTGAACACCGATCTTCTTACCCTCCAGATCATCTGCGCTCTTGATCTCATCTGCTGCAAAAACAGCGGATGTCATAGAAACTGTCATAGCTGCTGCAAGTGCAAGTGCCATAAATTTTCTCTTCATTTTTTCTTCCTCCTGAATTCTATGTACTTTACGTTAACTGTCTCTCTGCTTGTGTCAGTCCAATTCGTAATGTACAGCATAATTATACATCTCCATGCATATTACTTTGTTTTATGATACCATGTTTCTGACAAAATGCAAGCACATAAAATCCATAAATACGAAAATCCACTTCTAATTTACCGGAATTCCACAGGGAAAATTCACTTTTCGATAACAATTGTCCAATATACTATACTATTAAAGGCAACAAATGGAAAAAACCTGCGTGTTTTTTCCATGGGGTCTTGTGTTCCAACAGAAAAAACAAGTATAATATTCAGAAACAAGAGGAGGTTACTATTATGAAATTCACGAAAATGCACGGCATTGGAAACGATTATGTATATGTAAACTGTTTCGAGGAAACTGTTAAGGATCCGGCCGCAGTGGCAAAATTTGTCAGCGACCGTCATTTTGGCATTGGTTCCGATGGTCTGATCCTGATCCGCCCGTCTGAGATTGCAGACTGCGAGATGGATATGTACAATCTGGACGGCTCTCAGGGTGCCATGTGCGGAAACGGTATCCGCTGCGTTGCCAAATATGTCTATGACCACGGCATTGTGGACAAAACTTCTTTAAGCATCGCCACAAGAAGCGGTATCAAATATGTGGATCTTACTATCCGCGACGGCAAGGCCTCCATGGTAAAAGTCAACATGGGCTCCCCGATTCTCACTGCAAAAGAGATCCCGGTGGTTGCCGAAACCGAGCAGGTGATCGACGCTCCCATCACCGTCGACGGAAAAGAATATCACATGACCGCAGTTTCCATGGGTAATCCTCATGCCATCATCTACGTAGACGATGTGAACAGCCTTGACCTGGAAAAGATCGGCCCGTCCTTTGAAAATCACGTATGCTTCCCGGACAGAGTCAACACTGAGTTTGTTCAGGTGATCGACCGCCACACCGTAAAGATGCGTGTATGGGAGCGTGGCTCCGGAGAAACCCTTGCCTGCGGCACAGGCGCCTGCGCAGTTACGGTAGCTTCCATCCTCAATGACAAGGTTGACGGCAGCAAACCGGTTACTGTACAGCTTCTTGGCGGAGACTTAAACATCTCCTGGGAAAGAGATGAAAACCTTGTATATATGACAGGACCTGCAACTACGGTGTTTGACGGAGAGATCGATCTTGGATTTTTAGGTGAATAAATGAAAAAGGAGGGAGCTTTTCGAAGCTCCCTCCTGCATATTATACTTTTCAGATAAATACCAGAACCCTCTCCACGATAAACACCGCCGCACACGCCAGCAGGGCTACTGTGATCAGGCTTTTTTCCTTATATGCAGCAATAAGTGCTACCAGGAAACCTGCTGCACCGGAGATGATGCTGTCTGTGGCCTTCAGGATGGCCGGGAAGGTCATGGCTGCCAGACAGGCATATGGCACATAATACAGAAAGGACTTGATAAACGGGCTTCTGATCTCGTTTTTTGCAAGAGCAAGGGGCAGCATACGGATGAGATAGGTGACAATTGCCATCACCAGGATATAAAGATATACATTATGACTCATGAACGGCTTCCCCTTTCTCTTCCAGCGGGCAGAAATAAGCTGCCAGGCCTGCTACCAGAAGTGTTGTGATAATGATCATAAATCCGGATGATACCTGTTTTAACACCGGTGTCACCGCAAAAACAGTACTGACTGCCATGGATGCCACAACCACCCCAAGAACCGGTCTGCTCTTTTTGGACGGCGGGATGATGATGGCCAGGAACATTCCGTAAATGGCAACGCTCAACGCACTAAGCATAAAATCCGGCAAAAGGCTTCCGGAGATTCCTCCTGCCAGAGTTCCAAGAGTCCATCCGGGAATTGCCACGCACATGGCTCCGTAATTATAAAATACGCTGACCTTTCCCTCCTGGGCCGCACTGATCCCGAAAATTTCATCGGTGATACCAAAAGCAGCGATGTATTTCAGGATACCGGACTCCTCACGCCGGAATTTCTGGGACAGGGAAAATGACATCAGGCAGTATCTCAGGTTGATGATCAGCTGGGTCATTGCCATCTCCCACATGGAGCCTCCCGCAAAAATAATGTCCAGTCCCGCAAACTGACCGGCCGATGTCAGGTTGGTCAGGGAGATCAGAACTGCCTGCCAGATACGCAAGCCGCCGGCAACAGCCATCATGCCAAAGGTAAAGGATACCGCAAAATATCCAAGAGCGATGGGAACTCCATCCTTCATACCTTTTCTGAAACTTTCTCTTTTCATCGATTTCCTCCATTGTATGTACATTCCGTTATAAACGCAGCTGTGCCTACTTCTCCGATCTGTACAGCACTCATCAGAATCTCGCCACAGCTCGTTGTACATGTAAATAAGAGCGTGCCCGGAAACGTTTTTCCTGTTTCCTGACACGCTCTTTTATTGTAGCATTGCCCTGTCAAAACTTCAATACGTGAATACGTCATTCCTGTTTGTCATTTTCCGGAATATATCCTTACGCTTCTTCAACTCCATCCGGATCTACCAGACGATCCAGAACCTTGAATCCATTGTTACGAAGAACGCTCTCTGCAACAAGGAGATCCTCACAGTGCATGATCGCTACCGGGACTTTCAAACCTCTGTGGAAAAAGGTGTAAATGTAATGAAGGTTTACGTTGCTGTCGCCCATGACGCTGAGAAGCTTGTCAAGACCGCCGATCTCATCCTGAAGATCTACCAGGATAGCCTGAGTAATACGGGTCATATATCCGTTTTCTGCCATGATCTGGTCTGCTTTTTCCGGATCATCACATACCATACGAAAGTTTGCGAACTCCGGTGCATCGAAACAGCCGAAGCCGTAGATGTCGATCTGATTCTCTGCAAGGATCTTTGTGACTTTCTGAAGACTTCCCGGAGTGTTTTCTACGAAGACGATATTCTGTTTTACCATGATGTGATTTCCTCTTTTCCTGATTATTTTTTCTTGTTATTGTTTTTCTTATTATTCTTTTTTTATTCTAGCATGAAATCAATTGGAAGTGAATCCCTTTCCGGGAGGGAGCATTTCGCATGCGGTTTTTCCTTTCCAGGAGGGGCATTTCGCATGCGGCTGTGGATTTTCTTTCCAGGAGGAGCATTTCGCATGCGGCTGTGGATTTCCTTTCCAGGGGGAGCATTTCGCATGCGGCAGGTGCGAGGAGGGGAAGCATTCATAGTTGCGAAGGCCATCATCCCCTCCTCGCGCTCCTCCCCTCCCGGCCACGCCGCTGTTCTGTGTTGTGGAATGTGTTACTTTTCTGACGGGATGATGGATTCTACGGTATTGGATATTGTAGGTTGTGCCGATATAAGTAACTGATATGCTTTCTTGATTCAGGTCAAGCGGATATTCGCAATCCGCTTCGCTACTTGCTCATAACTGCTCCGCAGTTTATCAGATAGAGCCTGCACTTCTCCTGATACAAGCAAGTCCTCACCCACTGCTTATTGCTTTTCGCAACCCTGCAGGGGACTTACTTGATTCAGTTAAATATCACAGAACATAAATCTCATATCAGGGAACAGGCCCGCTATGCGGGCCGCTTTTCCGTCCGTCCTCATTCATCGGCTCAGCCTTGAATTCCCGATACAGTCGAATCCATCGCCCTATACAAAACGTATCACACACCACAACGTACGTTCAAAAAAGCGTGCCCGGAAAGGGGGAGCGCGAGGGGGAAAAACGGGCTTCGCAACTTTGAGTGCTTTCCCCCTCGCAAATTTCCGCCGGGAAACAATTCCCGGATTCCCCACGCGGTATCACAGCGATATACATATATTTATACATTAAAGTGTAACACTTTCAATCATTAAACCCATGTATAAGTATACCATCCCGACATGAAATGTCAACCATCTTTCCCCCAAAACGAAAATCCCCCAAAAAAACATAAAAACAAACGACAAAAAATAAAAAATTATATAAAAAAAGACCAGACGCACATCCAAACAGACATACGTCCAGCCATTTTAATTACAATTTACAATTGCCCCAAAGAGCTCAATCCAGCTCTTCATCCACATACTTCTGAATGTTAGAAGCATTCACATACTTCTTAACCTGTGCCCCGTCAGTGATCACAAGTGTAGGCGCCTGACGGATCCCATACTGCTTGACAAGCTCGGGATTCTGCTCAGCATCGATGATCTCCAGTTCTTCGCCTTCCAGCATTTTCTTTGCCATACGGCAGTTCGGACAAGTGCTGGTCGTAAAAAGATATTTATGAGATTCCACAGGCTGGATCTCCACCTCGTCACCCTTCATGGTCATCACACTGGTATGGACCTTTTTCAGCTGGGAATGGGTAATATCATAGAGGGTACGGTTCTTGTACTCCTGGGTCTTACCATCGTTCCAGTTCTGTACAGGACGGTAATATCCTGTGATACGGCTGTAAACCTCAGCCTTCTTTCCACATTTCGGGCAGGTGAAATGCTCGCCGCTGATGTAGCCATGCTCCTGACATACGGAATAGGTCGGTGAGATGGTGTAATAGGGCAGGCGATAATTCTCTGCGATCTTACGTACCAGCGCTGCCGCTGCCTTCCAGTCCGGAAGCTTCTCCCCAAGGAATGCATGGAATACGGTTCCTGAAGTATACAGAGTCTGCAGATCGTCCTGAATATCCAGTGCGTCAAAAATATCCGCAGTGTAATCAACCGGCAGATGAGAACTGTTTGTGTAATACGGAGTGTCGCCCTCTTTTCCTGCTGTTTTGATATCCGGATAACGGCTTCTGTCGTGTTTGGCAAGACGGTATGCAGTGGACTCTGCCGGTGTTGCCTCCAGGTTAAAAAGCTCTCCCGGATACTGCTCCTGATAGTCTGAAAGACGGCTTCTCATATGCTCCAGAACCTCTTTTGTAAACTTCTGGGTTTCCGGATCTGTCATGTCTTTTTTCAGCCAGCAGGCATTTAAGCCCGCTTCGTTCATTCCCACAAGGCCGATGGTGGAAAAATGATTGTCAAAGCTTCCAAGATATCTCTTCGTGTACGGATACAGTCCCTCCTCCAGAAGCCTGCTGATCACATCTCTCTTGATGTGAAGAGATCTTGCGGAGATATCCATCATGTGGTCCAGGCGCTGATAAAATTCCTTCGGCGTTCTGGAAAGGTATGCGATACGCGGCATATTGATGGTAACAACGCCTACAGAGCCTGTGCTCTCACCGGAGCCAAAGAATCCACCACTCTTTTTGCGGAGCTCACGGAGATCCAGACGGAGGCGGCAGCACATGCTGCGGATGTCGCTTGGCTTCATATCACTGTTGATATAATTGGAAAAATACGGAGTACCGTACTTGGAAGTCATCTCAAAGAGAAGACGGTTGTTCTCGGTATCAGACCAGTCGAATTCCTTTGTGATGGAGTAGGTCGGGATCGGATACTGGAATCCACGTCCGTTGGCATCTCCCTCAATCATGGTCTCGATAAATGCCTTATTGACCATATCCATTTCTTTCTTACAGTCTTTGTATTTGAAATCCATGTCCTTGCCGCCTACGATAGCCGGAAGCTCTGCAAGGTCGTCCGGAACGGTCCAGTCCAGTGTAATGTTGGAAAATGGTGCCTGAGTGCCCCAGCGGCTTGGAGTATTTACGCCATATACAAAGGACTCAATGCATTTCTTAACCTCCGGATAGGAAAGGTTGTCTGCCTTTACAAAAGGTGCCAGATAAGTATCAAAGGATGAAAATGCCTGTGCGCCCGCCCATTCGTTCTGCATGATACCCAGGAAATTCACCATCTGGTTGCAGAGTACACTTAAATGCTTTGCAGGTGCAGAAGTAATCTTACCCTCAATACCACCAAGTCCCTCTCGGATCAGCTGCTTCAGGGACCAGCCTGCACAGTAACCGGTCAGCATGGACAGATCATGGATATGGATATCTGCATTTCTGTGTGCATCTGCGATCTCGTTGTCGTAGATCTCAGACAGCCAGTAGTTTGCGGTAACTGCTCCGGAGTTGCTTAAGATCAGACCTCCTACAGAATAAGTAACCGTTGAGTTCTCCTTTACACGCCAGTCCTCAACCTTTACATAGCTGTTTACGATTTCTTTATAGTCAAGGATGGTGGATTTCATATTGCGGATCTTCTCACGCTGCTTACGATAAAGGATATACGCCTTGGCAACATCAGAATATCCGGCCTGGATCAGTACGTTCTCCACACTGTCCTGGATATCCTCAACAGAAATCCGGTTGTTCTCGATCTTATTCTGAAAATCCGCTGTAACACGAAGTCCCAGAAGATCGATCATATCCGAACTGTAATTCTTACCTTTGGCATCAAATGCCTTATCAATTGCCGCAGTGATCTTCCCCATTTTAAATTCGTCTAATTCACCGTCTCTTTTTACTACCTGAAACATAAGAAAATGCCTCCCTCATGCATTTATTTATAAGCGGATATTTCATTCCGCCTCACTTGCCTGCTTACGAACACACTCCGTTTCACGATCTGTGTTCAAAGCGCTGTAGGCTTATTGTATCAGACACGCCTCTTTGCGTCAACATAAAAAGCACCATATATAGTGCCCGTTTTGTTCACGGTACTATATATGGTACTGAGTAGATATTTTAACATTATGTGACTTTCGGATAGATTTCCCGCGGAACTCTTGCTTTTACAGCAATCCCTCCTTCGGTATACTCTTCCGAAAGAAGCTGTCCATACTCACGGATCAGCTGGATCTGACCGGCCTCCGAATAAGGAAAAAGCCGTTCCATATAAATCTGTCCTTCTGCCAGTATCTCAGAAAGAAGCTGCTTAAATTCCTCAAGCCCCTCTCCTGTCCGTGCGGAAATCTTCAGCGTATGGTCTGCCCGGAGATCCCGAAAGTTTTCCCCGGAAACACGGTCCTGCTTGTTAAAAAGTGTGATCGTCTTTTTTCCCAGAGCACCAAGCTCTTTCAGGGTTTCATATACGATATGCATCTGTATCTCCGCCTGAGGATTGGATGCATCTACCACATGAATGATATAATCCGCATATTTGGCTTCCTCCAGGGTACTCTTGAAGGCTTCCACCAGATTGTGGGGAAGCTTGCGGATAAAGCCTACGGTATCCGTAAGAAGAAGCTGCTGTCCATCATCCAGTGTCAGAAGACGGGTAGTCGGATCCAGTGTGGCAAACAGCTTATCCTCCGAAAGCACCGAAGCGCCTGTCAGTGTATTCAGAAGCGTTGACTTTCCTGCATTGGTATAACCGACAATGGCTGCTGTCTTCAGATTTCCCACAGCTCTTCTGGAACGGATCAGCTCTCTGTGCTTTTCTACCTGGGAAAGCTCCTGCTTCAGTGCGGATATCCTGTTCCGGATCAGACGACGGTCTGTCTCCAGCTTTTTCTCACCAGGGCCTCTGGTTCCGATTCCTCCTCCAAGTCGCGAAAGAGAAGAACGTAGTCCCACAAGACGTGCAGACCGGTAACGAAGCTGTGCAAGCTCTACCTGGATCTTGCCTTCACTTGTGACGGCACGCTTCGCAAAAATGTCAAGAATCAGCAGGGTACGATCCATAACCTTGCACTCCAGCTCCCGCTCCAGATTATTCATCTGGGCAGGAGAAAGCTCATCGTCACAGATCACACCATTGGCATCCAGGGCATAGAGAAGACCTTTTACCTCTTCGATCTTGCCTTTTCCGATATAGGTGCCCGGATGTACGGCCTCACGATTCTGAATGATCCTGCCTGCAACCGCCGCACCTGCCGTAGCCGCAAGTTCTCCAAGCTCATCCAGGGATTCCTCCATGTCATCCCCCCGATCTGCCTGGACACCGATCAGGATAACCCTGTCCTGTATTTCCTCAAAATATTCCATATCAGCCCTCCGAAGACGTTCTTGTTTTCAGAAAAGCCCGCTCTTTTTTTGCAGCGGAATCTTCAGGGAACATCTCAATATATTCCTGGACCTTGGTCAGTGCAGTAGCAAAATCCAGCTTTTTTTCATAGGCTACGATCTCATTGAACAGAAGACTCTGCATCTCGTCTGTGGTAGCTGTCGGAAGGCCCTTTGTGATGTTATCAAGAGCGGAATCATAATCTCCGCTTCGGATATCGCACAGTGCCAGACCATTATAGCCCTTGGCGGAATCACCCACTGCAGAAATATACTGCTTGTACATTGCCTGGGCATTTTCCACATCATCCTGGGCCAGATATACCATCCCCAGAAGAAGCAATGCTTCCGTATTATCCTTCTTGGTTGCTTCCAGAAGCTCTTTTTTTGCGTTGCTGTAGTCTTCCATATAATAGTAGACACGGCCTCTGTCACAGTGGTCCTGGGCATCCTTGGCCTCAGAAGAAAGAGCAGCTTCCAGATATCTGGTTCCGTCCGCTTCCATATCCTTGTCCAGATATGCCGCATAGATCTCGATCGCCATATCATAGGTGGAATCTTCTCCATAGGCCTGTTTGAAGTTAGATGCGGCTTCTTCGTAGGAATCCATGGCAAGGGCAACCTTTCCAGTGAGAAAATAACTGCCTGCATCCATGGAAAAATCTTCTCCAAGTGTCTGGCAGTCTGCCATGGCATCCTCGTATTTTCCAGACTTCAGCTCTGCAGTAGCCCGGTAGGACAGGATATCCTTACGAAGGCTTTTGCTTACTTTATCGCAGTTCAGAGCTTCCGTGAAGCTATTCACGGCATCCTCATATTTGCCAAGACGCAGGCTTGCGATACCTGCCCCGCGATAGGACTGTACCAGCTTCACTCCGTTCTGGATAGAGCTCTGGTACTCCTCCAGGGCATACTTGTAGCTTCCCTGGGAAAGATCCTTTCCGGCCTGTTCATATATTTTTGTTTTTTCACTGCCGCAGCCGCCCAGAAGCAAGGCTCCTGTAACGGCTGCAAGAATCAATACGGTCTTTGTTTTTTTCATGGAATTCCTTATTCTGCAACAAGCCCTTCGGCTTCCATCACATCAACAACACTATCTACATATTTATGGCAGAGATCATCCGTTCCCGCTTCTACCATAACACGGATCAGCGGCTCTGTACCACTCTCACGTACCAGGATACGTCCGTCATCGCCAAGTGCCTCTGCGGCTGCCTCAATGGCTGCTTTTACCTTTTCGTTCTCCAGTGCTGTTTTCTTGTCGGAAACACGCACATTCCGGAGAAGCTGCGGATAAACCTTCATCTCCTTTGCAAGGTCGCAGAGTGTGGCCTTCTGATCCACACATGCCTCCATGATCATAAGAGAAGTCAGGATCCCGTCACCGGTAGCGGAATAGCGGCTGAAGATGATATGTCCGGACTGTTCACCACCGATACTGTAATTGTTTTCCATCATGTTCTCGGCAACGTATTTGTCACCAACTGCAGTCTGCTCATAGTCGATGCCTTCACGCTCCAGAGACTTGTAAAGACCAAGATTAGACATAACGGTTGTTACAACTGTATTTCCGTTGAGCTGGCCTTTCTCTCTTAAATATTTGCCGCACACATACATGATCTTATCACCGTCAATGATGTTTCCGTGGTGGTCTACGGCGATACAGCGGTCTGCGTCACCATCATATGCAAAACCGATATCCAGGCCTTTATCTACCACGAACTGTCTCAGAACTTCAATGTGTGTGGAACCGCAGCCACGGTTGATGTTGGTCCCGTTTGGCTCATTGTTGATCACATAGGTTTTTGCACGAAGTGCGTCAAAAACGCTCTTGGCAATGGCGGATGAGCTTCCGTTGGAGCAATCCAGCCCAACCTTGATATTTTTGAAATCATGGCACGGGATAGAGATCAGATGTCCGATATAACGGTTTCTTCCGGATGCAAAATCCACAGTACAGCCGATATCTTCTCCGGTTGCCAGCGGAAGCTCCTCGATCTCGCCGTCCAGATATGCCTCGATACGTGCTTCAATATCTGCGGAAATCTTCTGTCCGTTCTCATTAAGGACCTTGATCCCATTATCATTAAACGGATTATGGCTTGCGGAAATCATGATACCGCAGTCAAAATCTTCTGTACGTACCACATAGGATACACTTGGAGTTGTGGTCACATGAAGCAGATAGGCATCTGCTCCGGATGCGGTAAGTCCTGCCGCAAGGGCATACTCAAACATGTAACTGCTTCTTCTTGTATCCTTGCCGATCACAATCTTCGCCTTGTGATCTCTGCCGTAATACCAGCCGAGATAACGTCCCACACGAAATGCATGATCTGCTGTAAGCTTTACATTTGCTTCACCACGAAAACCATCTGTTCCGAAATATTTACCCATAATGTTCTCCTTTATTACTGATACAGTCCTTCCGGATAAACGCCGTCATCTGTAAGTTTTTTGAATGCAGCCTGTACAGATGCCTTATCCTCCTGATAGGTAACACCGAACCACTCGTCCTTTGTCTCAAGAACATCTACCGCTGCTTTTCCGGAATGGATCAGCTGGTCGATAAGCTCAGGAAGAAGATACTCTTTTTTGATGTCTCCCTCTTTGATCCCGCCAAGGAACTCAACGAAGCCTTTCTCAAGGATCTCCATAAATTCCGGTGTCAGTCCCCACATATTCATGGAAACAAGGCTCTTTGTATCCAGTGTTTCTGCTGTACCATCATCATTTCTTGTCTCTGCGCCGTCTGCTGTCTTGAAGATGTTATGTGTCTCTGTAACGCCCACAAGCTTGCCGTCCTCAATATGGCACACTCCTCTTGTGACGCTTCCGTTGTCACTTAATGTATTCCCAAGGCGGAAACCTGCCATGCAGATGTGCATCGGGCCATCCTGCGGATGATCCTGTACCAGGTAGTCATGCACCTTTACGTAGGCTTCTTTTCCGTAGTAGTCATCTGCATTGATCACAGCGAATGGCTCGGAAAGGACTTTCTTTGCTGCCAGTACAGCGTGTCCGGTCCCCCATGGCTTGGTACGGTCCGCCGGTTTTGTAAAATTGCCCGGAAGATCGTCGATCTCCTGGAATGCATAAGCAACTTCTGTAATGTTGGAGATACGGTCTCCGATCACTTTTTTGAATTCATCTTCAAGGTCTTTACGGATGATAAATACGACCTTGTTGAATCCTGCCTCCAGTGCATCATGGATGGAATAGTCCATAATGATCTCGCCCTTCGGGCCTACCGGTGCAAGCTGCTTGATTCCTTTTCCAAAACGGCTGCCGATACCGGCTGCCATGATCACCAGTGCTGTCTTTTTCATTTTCGTTTCCTCCTGATTTATTATAATTTTTTGAACGCTGTAGCTGTAATCAGCGCTTACTCCTGTTCATTCAGCTTTGTCAGCTTTACTGCCTGGTCTGCTGCGATCAGACTGTCAATGATCTCATCCAGATCTCCGTTAAGGATATTCTCAAGACGATGAAGGGTAAGCTTGATCCTGTGGTCTGTTACACGTCCCTGAGGGAAGTTGTAGGTACGGATCTTCTCGGAGCGGTCACCTGTACCGATCTGGCTTCTCCTTGCCTCTGCCTCAGCGTCATGCTGCTTGGCAAGCTCCATCTCATACAGACGGGAACGGAGCACACGAAGTGCTTTATCCTTGTTCTTAAGCTGAGACTTCTCATCCTGGCAGGAAATCACGATTCCTGTGGGGATATGAGTAAGACGTACTGCGGAGTCTGTGGTGTTGACACACTGACCACCGTTTCCGGATGCACGGAACACATCGAATTTACACTCATTGAGATCCAGATGGAAATCAATTTCTTCCGCCTCCGGCATGATCGCTACCGTACAGGTAGAGGTATGGATCCTTCCGCCGGACTCTGTCTCCGGTACTCGCTGTACACGGTGAACACCGCTTTCGTATTTCAGTCTGGAATATGCACCCTCACCCTTGATCATGAAGGTAACCTCCTTAAAGCCGCCGATGCCGTTCTCATTGAGGCTGAGCATCTCGGTTTTCCAGCGGCGGGACTCCGCGTATTTCACATACATACGATAAATCTCTGCTGCAAAAAGTGCTGCCTCATCACCGCCTGCACCCCCACGGATCTCAACGATAACGTTCTTGCTGTCGTTAGGGTCCTTCGGAAGAAGAAGGATCTTCAGCTCATGCTCCAGCTCCTCCACTCTCTTTTTTGCATCGGAAAGCTCTTCCTTCAGCATTTCACGCATCTCTTCGTCCTTCTCGCTCTCCAGCATGGAAAGACTGTCCTCGATGGTTTCCTTATTTTTCTTATATTCTTTATATGCGTCAACGATTGGCTGCAGGTCGCTCTGCTCCTTCATCAGCTTCTGAAAATGTGCCGGATCGTCGGTTACTCCCGGTTCTCCCAGCTCATTGAGAAGCTCTTCAAAACGTACCAGCAGATCATCCAGTTTATCAAACATGTATTTCCTCCTGTTTCTGTCCAAGCACCACACGGTCAAGGCCCGGCAGATCCTTTACGATCTGAACCCCGGTAAGCCCGGCTGCTTTCATCATTGTACTGACTGCCTCACCCTGGGTGCAGCCGATCTCATACAGAAGCCAACCTCCCGGCTTCAGATATTTCCCGGCCTCTTCGGTGATCTTTCTGTAAAAATAAAGCCCGTCTTCCATTCCGTCAAGCGCCTTCCTCGGATCATGAAGGCGGACTTCTTCCATCAGTGTTTCAATTTCTTCTGTTGCGATATAAGGCGGGTTTGAAATAAGGATATCATATTTCCCACTATCTTTTCCACCTTTTTCACAAAAATACGGTGCTGAGAACAGATCGCTTTCCACAAAATCCGCCCGGTTCTCCACCTTTAGAATACCTGCATTCTTTTTTGCCACTTCCAGTGCTTCCGGTGAAACATCCACACCGGTCCCACAGGCATCCTGCCGTTCCAGAAGAAGGCTGAGCAGGATGCAGCCGGAGCCGGTACACATATCCAGGATCTCCGGTTTTTCCACATCCCCAAGGTGTTTCAATGCCTCTTCCACCAGAGTCTCCGTATCCTGTCTCGGGATCAGCACGTTTTCGTTTACATAAAACTCATAGCCCATAAAAAAAGCCTGATGAGTCAGCTGCTGTACAGGAATATGCCCTGCCCGCCTGTCGATCAGCGTAAGATACTCTGCTGCGGTCTCATCAGACACCGGTTCATCTCCATGCGCAAAATAATATGCCCGATTCTTTCCGGTCTTAAATTCCAGAAGGAGCCAGGCATCCAGCCCGGCTTCTTCCAATCCGTTATCTTTCAGTATTGTTGTACCTTTTTTCAGAATGGACTCAAGAGTCTGCATTTTCTGTCTCCTCTGTCTCATATGGGATGTCCAGGCCAAATTCCTCTTTCAGATAAGCTCTCCAATCAAAAACAGCCTCAACTGCTTTAATGGCTACCTCTGCCATATCTGCAGCAGGCTCCTTTGTGGTGAATTTCTGCATGGCAAGACCTGGTTTACTCATAATGTCCGCAAATTTACTGTCTGTTCTTCCTGCCCACTGGATGATCTCAAAGGAAATCCCCGCAACTACCGGCACCATGAGAAGTCTTCCCAGCAGTCTCACCCAGTAAAACGGCACCGCCACAAACACAAAATGCAGCACAATACTTACCAGCATGACCAGAAACAGAAAGCTTGTTCCACAGCGCTTATGAAACCTGGAGCTCTTTAACACATTCTCTACCGTCAGAGGCAGACCATGCTCCACACAGTTGATACATTTGTGCTCCGCACCGTGATACATAAATGTCCTCTGGATATCCTTCATTCTGGAGATCAGGAACATATATCCCATAAACAGTGCCAGCTTCACAAAGGCTTCCACTATGGTGACCAGAAATTCCGAAGCACCTGCCCCTCGGATCAGACTGGCCAGTACATACGGAAGAAACATAAAAGCAGCCACAGAAACCACCATGGAGGTAGCTACCGTAATGTAAAGAAGCCACTTGAACTGCTTATCCTCTTTGGCTTTCTTTGCAGAACGCTCTTCTTCTGTAAGCTGCTCATTCTTCCTGGCTGTTTCCTCATCTTCCTCGTCTCCTGCGATCTCCGCAGAATACATCAGGCATTTCGTGCCTACCACAAGAGAATCCACAAAGCTTACCATACCACGGATGATCGGTTTCTTCAGAAATGCGTGATTTCCGAAGATACATTTATAATCCTCTACCTTCAGCTCGATCTCCTGGTCCGGGCGGCGCACTGCGATAGAATATTTGTCCTTGTGGCGCATCATGATGCCTTCCATGACCGCCTGTCCGCCGATATTCGATGATCTCATTCATTCTCTCCTGTGCAAATTAAAAATTTTTCAGTTAAAGAAAGGTTGAGATTTCCCAACCTCAACCTTCTCATTTCCTGTATTCGTAATAATTACTTATTCAGGCCGTATTTCTTATTGAACTTATCGATACGTCCACGAGCCTGTGTAGCCTTCTGCTGTCCTGTGTAGAACGGATGGCATTTAGAACAGATCTCAACATGGATGTCCTCTTTTGTAGAACCTGTTACGAAAGTATTTCCGCAGTTGCAGGTTACAGTTGCCTGATAGTAGTTCGGATGGATTCCTTCTCTCATGATTTTCACCTCTCTATATATTTAATATTATTCGTATTCAATTGACGAATTCCATTTTAAACAGCTTGCTAAGTATAACATAGCTTTCCCTAAAATGCAAGGACTTTATAAAAATTTCTGTTTCTTTACAGTCTGTACCAGTTCTGCATTGTTCCTGGTTCTGGCAAAGGTATTCAGGATCTGTTCTACTGCCTCATCCGCTTTCATTCCGTTGAGAGCTTTTCGCATAATATAAACCGCTTCCTGTTCATCCTTGCTGAGAAGCAGATCCTCTCTTCGGGTTCCGGATTTCTGGATGTCAATGGCCGGGAATACCCGTTTCTCCTGTAATTTACGATCCAGGACAAGTTCCATATTACCGGTTCCCTTGAACTCCTCATAAATAACATCATCCATCTTGCTTCCGGTATCCACAAGTGCGGTTGCCAGAATCGTCAGGCTTCCGCCCTCGCGCATATTACGGGCTGCACCAAAAAATCTTTTGGGCATATGGAGAGCCGCCGGGTCAAGACCACCGGATAAGGTTCTTCCGCTTGGCGGGATGATCAGATTATAGGCTCTGGCAAGTCGTGTGATCGAATCCAGAAGAATGATCACATCCTGTTTATGCTCTACAAGACGGCGCGCACGCTCCACAACCATCTCGGAAACTCTCTTATGATGTTCCGGAAGTTCATCAAATGTAGAATAGATCACTTCCACATTCGGTCCCTGGATCGCCTCTCTGATATCGGTAACCTCCTCAGGACGCTCATCGATCAGAAGAATGATCAGATGCATATCTCTGTTATTCCTGAGGATAGACTTGGCAACGTCTTTCAGAAGGGTTGTCTTACCTGCCTTTGGCGGAGATACGATCATTCCTCGCTGGCCCTTTCCGATAGGACTGATCAGATCCACGATACGCATGGCCGTTGTACCGCCTGCACGCTCCATGACAAGTCTCTCATTCGGAAAGATCGGTGTCATATCTTCAAAATTATACCGTCTCTGTCCCTCACTCGGATGGAAACCGTTAATGGAAGATACGTAGAGAAGGGCACTGAACTTCTCTCCCTGGGTCTTGATGCGGATATTTCCCTGGATGATATCACCTGTCTTTAAATTAAAGCGGCGGATCTGGGAAGGAGAAACATAAATGTCGTTCTCACCCGGCATATAATTCTCACATCGGATAAAGCCATATCCATCCGGAAGGACCTCCAGGATCCCGTTAGCCTTTTCACCACTGTCCAGCTGGGTGGATTCTGACGGGACATTCCCGTTCTCCCTTGTAGCTTCCCGGTTATATTCACGGTTGTACTCTCTGCGGATATTTGTGCTTCTGTGTTCCTGATCATTCTTATCACTACGATATTCCTTCCGCTGCTCCTGAAGTCCTTCCCCTGCCGGACGGGTACGATATTCTGTTTTTTCCGAATCATAGCTTTTTTCTTTTACAGTATTTTCTGCCGGTGTACTTTTGTGTACTTCTTCGGGATTTCCTCTGTCGGACTCTTTGGCGTCCTCCTCCAGCATCCGCTCGATCAGTGCCGGTTTTCTCAGAGTAGAAATTCCCTTCATCCCTCTCGCCTTTGCCAGATCCTTCAGCACCGCCAGAGATAATGATTCATACTTTTCTCTCATATTAAATCCTCTATTCTTAAATCTGATAAATTATATATTTGTTGTTTATGGAATCAGATACAACCTGACATGGCTGCACTTTTTTTGAATGAAAGCATGTTTTCAGCTTATGTTTCATTATACACACCTTATAGAGTCTATTGCAAGAAATATTTATCGACATTTTTTTTATACTTTTCTCACAAAAAAGAAAAAAATCTGCCCGGGAGATCTCTTCCCGGACAGATCCAACGTTCCTGTATGCTTCTTTTTTAGCTCCAGAACGGTCCGTATATATCCATAACCCTCTGGATACGTTCATCAGTAATTTTATTCAAAGCCGCCACGATCGCTGCATACGTTTTTGGTCTCTGTCTCTTAAGTGTTGACGGACTTGTTACATACTCAAGCACTGATTCTGCAAAATATTCTGAACTGTTCTGCGTTGCATAGCTTCTGTTGATACCTGTAAATTTGGATTTTTCGCTGTTATAAACTGCGGCAAAATCACTTGTTCTGTCTACGTTTCCCGCAACAAAAGCAAGGAAATGTCCCAGTTCATGGTAGATTGTCTCATTTTCAAAACGAAGGATGATGCTTCTTGAATGTGCGTTAAAGCAGCCTCCGTAGTTAACAGACGGATCGATCGTTACAGTAAATCCAAGCTTCTTGTAGGCTTTGAGCACCCTGCTGTCCATCTTCGGTGCAATGGAAGCAATATTGCTTACTGAATATTTGCTGTCCATGCTGATGCTTTCTACTTTTTTTGTGGAAGCTGCATTCGCTTTGCCGGCAGTAGCTGAAGCCGCCATGACTGTTGTGGTCGTCTGAATGATTGTAGTTACTTTCCGTGTCTGAACGGCTGTTTTTGATTTCTTTGTGTATTTCTGTGTTGTTGCAGTCTTAACTGTCTTTAATGTTTTTACGGTTGTATTTCTGTTTGTTTTCTTTGTGGTCGTACTCTTCTTATTGGTAGTCGGAAGCTTCTTGGTATAAGTCTTGGTCGCCGCTTTTTTCAGCCTAACTTTTTTTCTGGTTGTCTTGGTATTTGAAGTCGTTTTGGTAGTCACCTTCGGTTTTGAAGCAAGTGGAGTGTCGTCCTCTGTGATGGTAGTCTCCACTACCGGATCTGTAAAATCCGGAAATTCCGGAACCTGTGACGACTGCCAGACATTAAAGCCACCTGCCAGTACAATAACAGCTGCAAGGCATCCTGCTAAAGCTTTTTTCCTGCCTGTAAAAATTTTATGGATATCTGTTCTTTTCATATCATTCACACCTTTCTGAAAGCCGACGTTTCAGTTTCCAACCTAAACCGGATTTTAGGCATCAAAAAAGCCGCTTATTCTAACGAAATAAACGGCCGCATTAACACACAGATTCTTGTTCATAGATGTTATCTGAATACGTCATTAAATCGGAATTTAATGCGGCAACCGGCTGTCATAGTCATCCTTCGGACCTTAGACCCATGGCTTTGCGTCCCTGTCTTTCAACAGGTTTGCCTTTATATGCATAGTATATGTTTTTTTCCCTGAAATGTCAACATTTTCCACTGCATTTTGAGCCCTACTCCTGTCTTTTTTTCACGGAATCTGCTATACTGTTCAAAAAGAAAGCATGATATAACAGGAGAACGGAAACAATGTCAAAATTTTTACCAGTCCGTCTCTTTTTTGTATGGCTGCTTTTCGGAATCCTGCTGGCAGGCTGTGGAAATTCTCCTTCCTCCGATGAAGAACCTCCGGTATATTCTCCGGCCAGAGTCCTCACCCCGGAGGCCCCCGGCAAAAAAACACTGGGCAGTTCCCCTCTGATCCTGGATATTTCCAATCAGGATCAGGGGTATCTGACTGCAGAATCCGATTCCGATGATTCCCGCATGAACATTCAGCTTACTGCTCCCTCCGGTGTGGTCTATTCCTATTTTCTGGAACCTGATGAACAGACGGTACTTCCTTTTTCCGAAGGCTCCGGTGAGTATCTCATCACCTGCTATCAGCAGATTGATGGAAACCAGTATGCCGCCCTTTACACGGAAACGCTCACAATAAAGCTTCAGAATGAATTTCTTCCGTTTCTGTATCCAAACCAGTACGTGGACTTTTCTTCCAAAAGTGAAGCCTGCAAACTGGCAGCCTCTCTTGTCAAAGAAGACATGACCGATATCGACATCCTGAAAACCTTCTATACATATGTTACCAGTCATATTTCCTACGATTATGACAAAGCTGATTCTGTCGAAGCCGGTTATCTTCCTGATGTAGATGATACTTTAAGCACCGGCACGGGGATCTGTTTTGATTACGCTGCACTGACTACTGCAATGCTCCGCAGCCAGGACATTCCCTGCAAGCTTCAGATTGGCTATTCCGGTGATGTAAAGCATGCATGGATCGATGTTTATATCCGTGGCAGAGGCTGGGTGACAAAGGCAGTATCTTTTGACGGAGACACCTGGAAGCTGATGGATCCCACCTTTGACGCCAACAGTGATGGTGATGAAGCGATCCAGGAATATATCGGTGATGAAAGCAATTATACGGTACAGTTCACGCGCTGACCTACTAAAGGAGACCTTATTATGAAAAACAAACTGACAGCCCGGGAATTATCCAGTTTCTGCGGGCAGATGGGAATGCTTCTGCATTCCGGCATATCCACAGCTGAAGGACTTCACATCCTCTGTGACGAAAGCAAGACCGATGCAGACCGGCAGATCCTCACACCCCTGATCCGTTCCGTGGAAGAAAACGGTTCTCTTTCCCGGGCTCTTGACGAATCCGGTATCTTTCCCACATCCATGACCGCCTATGTCCGGACCGGTGAGGAAACCGGCTGCCTGGATGAGATCATGGAAAGTCTCAGTTCCCGCTATGAACAGGAGGAAGAAATCTCAGGACAGATACGGTCTGCAGTCACTTACCCGCTGCTCATGCTTGGCATGATGGCTGTTGTGATCCTGGTCCTTCTGATAAAAGTCCTGCCGGTATTTCAACAGGTATTTAACCAGATGGGAATGGAAATGAACGGGGTTTCCCGGGGACTTCTGAATGCAGGCAACGTGATCAGCCGGTATTCCTCTGTTTTTCTGATCCTCGCCGTAGCCCTCATTGGCTGCATCCTGTTTTTCAGTCTTACGGAAAATGGTCACAGCCAGCTGCGAAAAATAGTCATCCATCTCCCGTTTTTCCGTGAGATCCCGGTTGCCATGGATTACAGTCGTCTGACCCAGGGCCTTTCCCTGGGGCTTCGGAGCGGACTTTCCCCGGAAACCAGCCTGGAGCTTACAAAGGATCTGATCTCACAGCCGGTGATACTCGAAAGACTCCGGAAGGCTTCCTCTATCCTGGATAGCGGAGAAACTTTTTCCAGGGCTCTTACAGAATCCGGTCTGTTCGGCGGCATGGAAGGCCGTCTCATCACGATATCCTTCTATTCCGGTTCCAGTGACGAAACCTTCCGCAGGCTTTCCCGGCAGTACACCGAAAGATCCATAGATCTGATCTCACAGGCAGTCTCCATTGTGGAGCCTACCATCGTGATCCTGCTGTCTCTTCTTGTGGGGCTGGTCCTTTTATCCGTCATGATGCCGCTTCTGGGGATCCTCTCAGATTTTGCAATGTAAGGTGGTGACCGCATGGAACTTTTTGAAAGCCGCAGAACAAAATTTCTCAGAGCATTTTTTCTTCTCTTTCCGGCGCTGCTTCTGGTTTTATCCTGCACCTTGTTTGTGGCAGGTGTCAGCAGCACATCCGACCAGGCCGTACACAAAGAACAGGATGCTCTGGAACAAGCACTGAAAAACGGTGCCATCCGTACCTATGCCCTCACAGGCACATATCCCGAAAGCCTGTCCCAGCTTCTCTTGGATTATCATATCACTTATGACAAAACTAAATTCGTAGTAGAGTATGTTCCTAACGGTTCCAATCTCCTGCCGTCTATCAGCGTGATCGCTCTGTCCGGCAGTGCGAAAGGAGGGAATGCCTCATGAATCACCGGAAGAACACCGGACATTCCGTTTCTTCTCTTTTTTCGCTTCTTCTTTTCGGTGTTTTTGTTCTGTTCCTTATACTGATGCTGCTATTTTCCGCCCGAATTTACCAGCAGACTGTGAAACAGACTGACTCCGATTCCGAGCTTGGGACCGCAGCAACTTATCTGACTACCAAATTCCGGCAGCACGACCGCGGCGATGAGATCTTTTCCGGTTCCCTGGATGATATTCCTGCCCTTTGTTTCCGGGACGATATCAAAGGAAAAGAATATATCACGTATATTTACCTGAAGAATGACAGTCTGATGGAGCTTTTCACTGCAAAAGGCTCTCAGGCCAGTTCCGATGCAGGAACCGTCATCTCACAGCTTTCCGATTTCCGGTTTTCGGAAATGGAAAATGGTTTTTACCACTTTTCCCTGGAAAGTACCACGGGAGTCCGCTCGGAATTCCTGCTTCATCGCACTGGCAAAAAGGAGGCATCATGAAAGAATCAAGACATAATTCCGGTACCAGCCTTTTTCTGATGGAAATGATCCTTGCCCTTTTGTTTCTGTCACTTTCCTCAGCTGCCTGCATCCAGATCTTCGCGGCAGCACGAAAAAACCGGCTCCAGGCAGAACAGTGGAACCAGATCCAGGCTCTCACAACCTCAGTGGGCGAGATACTGGAAGGCACTGACGGAACCGATGAACAGTTCCTCTCCCTGCTTCCGGGGGGCATCAAAAAGAACACCAACCTGATCTGGTATTATGACCGTAACTGGCAGAGCTGCTCTTCCGGAGAAGCCGCCTGTGAAATGATCCTGGAAACAGATATTTCTTCTTCAGAAAAATCCGGCGAGCTTTCTTTCCGGCAGCTTTCCAACGGCAGTGAGCTTTACCGGATCACCCTGCGTTTTCCTGTTGATGACTACAGAAGGGAGGCTGTACATTGAAACAGAAGCATACGTTTTTTGTAACTGTCGGCATTCCTTCCTTGTTTCTTATCTTCTCTGTGCTGTGTCTCTGTGTACTTGCTCTGCTTACTCTTGGAAGCTCCAGATCCAGTCTTAACACAGCCAGACATTCTATGGAACAGACCGAAAATTATTACACCGGCTGCGCAAGCGCCACGGAAACCGTTTCAGAAATCCGTGATGATCTGGAGCAATACAGGGAAAAAGCTTCCGATGAGACCAGATATTTTTCCATGATACAAAAGCTTGCGGACACAAGGAACGATCTCAGCTGGGATTCCCACAGTCACACCCTTTCCTTCTCCGTTGGAATTTCCGAGACACAACAGCTTTCTGTAGTGCTTGAGATTTTTTACCCGCAGAAAAAAAGCTCTTCCGCTTATCAGATCCTGCAATGGAACACAGAGCTTACCGGATCCTGGCAACCTGACAACCACCAGAATGTATTTAAAGGAGAATAAACCTATGGATACCCCTATTCCTGAATTTTTAGCAGAAGCTGCCAACCGGCGTGTCTCTGATATCTTTATCATCGCAGGCCGCCCCCTGGCAGAAAAGATCGACGGTCATCTTTTGGACCGTGGTGACAGGCTGATGCCTGATCAGACAGAAAATTTACTCCGCACCATTTACGGCCTTGCGGAAAACCGCGATATATCCCGTCTTATGGAAACCGGTGATGATGACTTTTCTTTTTCCATTCCCGGTGTTTCTAGATTTCGTGTCAATGCCTACAAGCAGCGTGGTTCCCTGGCTGCCGTGATCCGCGTGATCGCCTTCCGGCTGCCGGATCCTGCAGAGCTTTCCATTCCCGAGGATGTGATGAACATCTCCGAATATACCCGTGGCATGGTCCTTGTTACCGGTTCTGCTGGAAGCGGTAAATCCACCACCATGGCCTGTCTGATCGACCGGATCAACCATACCCGGGAAGGCCACATCATCACTCTGGAGGATCCTCTGGAATATCTCCACCGCCATGATCGCTGTATCGTCAGCCAGCGCGAGATCTGTACCGACACCGAAAGCTATCTAACTTCTCTTCGTGCCACACTACGCCAGAGCCCGGATGTGATCCTTCTTGGAGAGATGCGTGATCATGAAACCATCCAGACTGCCATGACCGCTGCGGAAACCGGTCATCTTGTCCTTTCCAGCCTGCATACTCTGGGAGCAGCCAACACCATCGAACGCATCATGGACGTGTTTGAACCATCCCAGCAGCATCAGATCGCCCTCCAGCTTTCCATGGTCCTTCAGGCTGTGATCTCCCAGCAGCTGATCCCGGATGTGGACGGACGCAGCATTCCTGTTTTCGAGATCATGCGCCTGACTCCTGCCATCCGCAATATGATCCGCGACAATAAAGTACATCAGATCGAAGGCGTGATCTCCACATCCGGTCAGGAGCAGATGCGTTCTATGGACCAGAGCCTTCTGGAATTATATAAAAAAGGCCGTATCACCAGGGATACAGCTCTGAAATACGCTTTAAACGCGGACATGCTGAAGCGCAGATTTATGTAAGGATCTTCTCGGTATACCTCTGCCTGATATGTAAAAACACATAAAGAAATCCCTTACCGATCTCTGATATGTTTCCGGAATACAGAACACATATCATTTTACAGATCCGGTAAGGGATTTCTTTATTTTCAATCCGATCTCGATCAAAAAGACATTCCTTCTCTGCGATCGATCAATGCACTACATTTCCTACAATTCCATAAGAAACAATATACATAATGGCACTTGCCATAAAAAGTCCGCACAGGATCGCAATGGAGGATTTTTTGATATCCACCTCAAGAAGAGAGGCGATCAGTGCACCTGTCCAGGCTCCTGTGCCCGGAAGAGGGATTCCCACAAACAGCAAAAGTCCCAGAAATTCATATCTCTTGATCTGGTCACTCTTTCCCATAGCTCTGTTTTCCAGCTTTGTGATCAGACCTCTGAACGTCTTTGTTTTTTTCATCCATTTAAAGATCTGCCGGATAAAAAGCAAGATAAACGGAATCGGAATAATATTTCCCACGATACAGATCGGCAGTGCCTTCGCAGCCGATATCTTCAGCAAAGAAGCTGCCAGAAGGCCGCCGCGAAGCTCCAGTATCGGGATCATAGAAATGATGAACACAGCTCCCTCGGGAGAGATAAACTGTGCAAGGTGGTGTGAAAACCATTGTACCAGTACTTCCATAGTACCTCCTTAACTGTTATTTCTGCAGATATTCCGTCAGGAATTCTACCAGCTTTTTCATCTCCTCATCGGTACCGATGGTGATACGGAGATGATTGTCGATCCTGTCCTTCGGGAAATATCTTACATAGATATGTTTCTCCCTCAGTGCTGCGAAAAGCTCTTTGGCCGGACAGCTCTCATGTGTGGCAAAGATAAAGTTGGATCTGGAATCCTGAAAGGAAAATCCAAGCTTCCTGAGCTCTGCCTTTGTCCACTCTCTTGTTGTAATGATCTTATGGCAGCATTCCTCAAAATATGCCTTATCCTCCATAGATGCCACACCAGCCGCGATGGTAGTACGATCCATGGTATAGGAGTTAAAGGAATATTTCACATCATTGAGATATTTGATCAGCTCCGGATTTCCGAAGGCATATCCGATACGCATTCCTGCTAGGGATCTGGACTTGGAGAAGGTCTGCACAACAAGCAGATTATCATATTTTTCGATCAGCGGCAGTGCGGATGCTGCTCCGAAATCCACGTACGCCTCATCTACGATCACGATACTCTCCGGATTCTTTGCCACGATCTCCTCGATCTCGGAAAGAGGCATTTCCACGCCGGTCGGTGCATTGGGATTAGGGAATACGATTCCGCCGTTTTCACGGAAATAATCTTCCTTACGGATATGGAACTCCTCATCTAATGCCGGGCGCTCATATGGGATCCTTAAAAGATCTGCCCATACATCATAGAAAGAATAAGTAATGTCCGGGAACAGGATCGGTTTCTCTGAATTAAAAAATGTGAGAAAACACATAGCCAGTACGTCATCGGAACCAACGCCTGTAAATACCTGCTCGTCCTTCAGGCCGTAGAACGCGGCAATACTGTGTACCAAGTCTCCTGCTGTCGGATCCGGATAAAGTCTCAGGGTATCGGCATCAAGGGCCTTCAGCGCCTTCTCCACACCCGGAGCCGGTGAATATGGATTCTCGTTTGTATTCAGTTTGATCATGCCGCTCTCATTTGGCTGCTCGCCAGGAGTATACGGCACTACTTTTCGTATATTAGCTTCCCATGGTTTCATGCTGTGCTTAACCTCCTATCATATTCTTTTGCTATTGTACTCACTGCGAAGACATTTGTCAAAGGGTAATACCACCTGCTGGGAAACAAAAAGACACCCGTACCGGGTTACGGAGTACGGGTGTCTGATATATTCTTCTTAATGAAGGGCTGTTTTGGTTCGTATCAGGCGTTTAAGATCAGATACGTGCTACGCCTGTTGCTTTTGCTGCCTCTGCTACTGCTTTTGCGACAGCCGGTCCGACTCTCTTGTCGAATGCCTTCGGAATGATATACTCCGGAGAAAGCTCCTCATCTGTGATCAGATCTGCAAGAGCCTTGGAAGCTGCGATCTTCATCTCATCGTTGATATCACTTGCTCTTACATCAAATGCACCACGGAAGATTCCAGGGAATGCAAGAACGTTGTTGATCTGGTTCGGGAAGTCACTTCTTCCTGTGGAGATAACCTTTGCTCCGCCTGCTTTTGCGTCATCCGGGAAGATCTCCGGTGTCGGGTTTGCGCATGCGAAGATGATGGCATCTTTGTTCATGGTCTTAACCATCTCTGTTGTAACTGCTCCAGGAGCGGAAACACCGATAAATACATCCGCGCCAACCAGCATCTCTGCAAGAGATCCCTGTTTCTTCTGAAGGTTTGTGAGCTTGCTCATCTCTTCCTTAACCGGGTTCATTCCTTCTGTACGTCCCTCATAGATGGCACCCTTTCTATCGCAGAGTGTAACATCCTTGAAGCCTGCTTTCAGAAGAAGTCTGCAGATAGAGATAGCAGCTGCACCTGCACCGTTCATAACGATACGAACATCCTCTTTCTTCTTTCCGACAACCTTCAGAGCGTTTGTCAGACCTGCAAGTGTGATGACTGCAGTTCCGTGCTGATCATCGTGGAAGATCGGAATATCACATTTCTCTTTCAGTTTTTTCTCGATCTCAAAGCATCTCGGAGCGGAGATATCCTCAAGGTTAACACCACCGAAGGATCCGGAGATCATGTAAATAGTATTTACGATCTCGTCTACATCATGGCTCTTAATGCAAAGCGGGAATGCGTCTACATCGCCGAATGCTTTGAAAAGTACACATTTACCTTCCATTACAGGCATACCGGCTTCCGGTCCGATGTCACCAAGACCAAGAACTGCGGAACCGTCTGTTACAACAAGACACATATTCCATCTTCTTGTAAGCTCGTAGGATTTATTGATATCTTTCTGGATCTCAAGGCAAGGCTGAGCTACACCTGGTGTATATGCAAGAGAAAGGTCGTCTTTATTCTCAACCGGCACTCTTGTAACAACCTCGATCTTACCTTTCCAATCTCCGTGCAGTCTTAATGACTCTTTTGCATAATCCATTTTCTTTTCCTCCTTGGATAATTATGATATATTTCATTTCAAAAGGATTACCTGAATTAATAATTACCATTGAAGAATTTACTGTCCTTCGGAAGCTCATAGCCTTCAAAATAAGAGCCAAAATCAAGCTTCAGATAACTGCAGAGATCAGCAAGCTCTACCATGGTATTGTCGTTGACCGGAATGCCATTCTCTTTTCTGTCTTTTTCAGCAGCTACCTCTTTCTCGCCGTGTGTATAGATCCTGTCCTGACCGTCTGCCTTCGGACTCTCCCGAAGCGCCTCAAGATATTCTGAAAAATGCTTGCGGATCGCATCCGGATCTCCGAATGCCGCCGGGTTGATCGCCATAAATCCATGGCAGATACCGGTCTTGTCCGGGAATGTACAGCATTTGTCGGAGGTAACGCCCATGGAAAGAATAGAGCTGAACAGCTCACAGAGCATTCCATAGCCATATCCCTTATGGCTTCCGCTGACTTCCTCGTTTCCACCAAGAGGCATGATTCCGCCGCCCTTCTTGGCTACGATGTTTGCAAGTACATCCGGTGCATTATTGCTGGCATGACCGTTTTTGTCAAGTGCCCAGCCATCCGGAAGAGGCTTGCCCATCTTATTATACATTTCCAGTTTACCTCTGGTTACAACTGTTGTGGAACAGTCAAAGAAAAACGGATACGGGTCTGCAGGCATAGCGACTGCGATCGGGTTGGAGCCCAACATAGCCTTTCTTCCAAAAGTCGGTACCATGATCGCCTCGGAGTTGGTACATGCCATTCCAAGAAGGCCTTCATGGCAGGCCATGTTCGCATAATATCCTGCAATACCGAAATGGTTGGAATTTCGTACACTTACGATTCCCACACCAGTTGTCTTTGCCTTCTCAATTGCCTTTTCCATGGCAAAATGGCTGATCAGCTGACCCATTCCGTTATGTCCGTCTATCACAGCAGAAATCGGTGTCTCAAAAACAACTTCCGGTTTCGCCTGGGGATGAATAGTCCCCTTCTCGATTCCTTTATGGTAACGAACCATTCTCTGCATTCCGTGGCTCTCGATCCCATACAGATCAGCAGTCAGAAGAACATCTTTAATGATGCTTCCTTCTTCCTCAGAAAAGCCAAACGCTTTAAAAACATCTCCGCAGAAATGGTTCAGTGTGTCATAACTCCATTTTACATATCCCATAATCGCAAGTCCTTTCTCCTGATATTTCCGGCAGGTTACCGCCCACGCTGTGGCCTGCTGCATATTTTATATGATACTGCAGGGGTACAGTAACCTTCATCCTGTGCTGTCTCGTCTTATGCTGTCCTGCCTCATGCTATCTTACCTTACGCTGTCTAGTCTCATGCTGTCCCAACTTACGCTGTCTCATCTTATGCTGTCTCGTCATGAAGCCTTCAGGATGCTGCCATAATATCAAACTTTTTTGGTATTACCAATACAGTCCCTATTATAGCACGCGGTCTTACCAAAATCAATAGTGGTCTTACCAGATTAACGGGATTTTTACTGAAATTTTATTTAATTTTTTCAGGTGGATCAGCGATGAAATACAAGGCTGTTCTCCCCCTGCTGCTGCGCAATCTCCAGTATATATTTCTCAATGGTTTCCATATGTTCGCGCATCAGCTTCTCCGCCTGGTTCCGGTCTCCGGAAATAATGGCTTCCACCAGCCTTCTGTGCTGCTCATCCACCTCCAGAGCGGAATTATGTTTCTGCATAATATAGGCTCGGGTGCCGGAAATGATCTCCTCAGTCAGCTGCGCTGCCGCATCCAGGACATTGTAGATCATAGGATTCCCTGCGATCCTGCCAATCTTCGTATGAAGCTTCTTATCAAGACCTGCACGGGCTTTCTCGTCCTCTGAGCTCTCCAGCTGTGCCAGGATGGAACGCAGATCTAATGCATCCTTCTCCGTACAATTCCCGGCTGCAAGAAGCGCAGCCTCCTGCTCCAGCGCAGAACGAAGTTCCTGTACCTGCTGTACATGGCTGTTATTCAGCTGAAAAAGAAGGGCCAGTGGTGCAGAAAGCCACTGATCCATATTCTCGGTAATATAGTTGGCTCCGCCGCGGACCGTTGTGACAATTCCCATCAGCTCCAGTGCCCGCAGGACTTCACGGACAGCAGGTCTGGAAACTCCCAGTGATTCTGCCATAACACGTTCCGCAGGTAAAGTGTCCCCCGGCTTCAGTTCTCCCCGCCGGATATTTTCTATGATCTGCGCTAATATTCCGTCAAATGCTCGTTCTTCTGTAATCTTTGTAAACATGTCGTCCGTTTCGGCCGCCTTCCTTTATTATTGTGTTGCCTTCCTTTACATAAAAATCCCGGAATATAGACAAGTGGATATTTACCATTCTCAGTCATCATGCAGTTCTGCACCAAATGATCGCTCTGCAGCCATTCAGCCAGTCTGTGCATTTTGACTATTTGCCCTCTCTATTTTCCGGACTTTTATAGTAAATATTATACGATAATTCCCCAATTTAATCAATAGTAAATAATAAATTGGTAAGACATATTATTTTATTCCATTATTGAGAATGTTTTCCACTTCCTCCATCTGGCCCAGAAGCATTTTCTGGCGGTCGTCAAAAAGAAGACCTTTATTATGCCTGTAATACTGGTCAGAACCGTTCTCCCGAATGAACCAGAGACTATAATAGTTGGCATTCAGTTCTGTGATAAATGCCACCATTTCCTGGCTGTCCCCAAAAGCAGCTTCCATGAAGTCGAAGACGTTCTGAAGAGTAAGAGATATTTCGTCGGTTCGGTTTTCGTAGGCTTCGGTTTCGGATTCGAAGAGGACTTTCACAAACTCATAGTTCCTGTTTGATGATGGAATTTCCGATTCTGCTGCGGCACTTCCGCCTCCTGCCAGCTCTGAACCTGATCCGGTTTTATCTGATCCGATTGATTCCGATCCAATTGATCCCGAGGTTGATTTCAATCCGGACGCATTTTCAAAGAATGACACAACACGTTTCTGTATACGCTCCTGCTGTTTTGTAAGAAGCTCACTCTTTTTGTCCTTTTCAAAATCCGCCTCTGCTTTTTCCATGAGATTTTTTGCTGTGAGGCTGTCCTGATCTTCTCTGAAGTACACCATATAATCATACAGTTTCGTGAGGTAGGCATCGGTAAGATAGCATTCTGTAAAAAGCTCGCTGAGCTTTCCGTTGAGAAGGCTTACAATGCTCAGATGCTCGTCCAGGGAGGCTGTACGGATCTTGCCCAGAGTAATGGGATCCCACTTTCCTTTCAGGATGTCCTCCACTTTATAATCCGTTCTGTATTTATAATAGAGAGCCAGATAGCTGGCAAAATCCTTCGCGATCATCCTGTGCTGAATGTACTGGCTGACCACCTCACGGTCTACGGTTTTTCCAAGGATCTCATAAACCTGGATCAGACGGGAAAGATCCTCCCAGCCTCTGGCTGTGGCAAAGATCTTTCCGTCTACGGTATTCTCCACCCTGTAGAAATTTTTTCTGCGAAGCTCCAGATAGGAGATCACCGCCGGATGAATTCCCTGCTGATAGGCGTATTCCTTCCATACATCAAAGTCTGCCTCCACATCGATCTTCTTGATACGGTCCAGAGTGACCACATCGAATTCCCGGACGGATTTGTTATATTCTGGCGGGTTGCCTGCTGTGACGATTACCCAGCCTTCCGGCACCTTCTGGTTTCCGAAGGTTTTTCCCTGAAGGAACTGCAGCATCATCGGCGCTAGTGTTTCAGATACGCAGTTGATCTCATCAATGAACAGGATGCCTTCTTTCAGACCTGTTTTTTCCATTTTGTCGTAAACGGACGAAATGATCTCACTCATGGTATATTCCGTGACAGAAAATTCTTCCTCACCATAATTCTTTTTTACAATAAAAGGAAGTCCCACAGCACTCTGCCTGGTGTGGTGGGTAATGGTATAGGAAACAAGAGCAATCCCGCATTCCCTTGCTATCTGTTCCATAATCTGTGTCTTTCCGATTCCCGGAGGGCCCATAAGAAGGATCGGTCTCTGTCGGATTGCCGGGATCCGGTACTCACCGAATTCGTCCTTTAAAAGATATGCTTCTATGGAATCTCTGATCTCCTGCTTTGCTCGTTTTATATTCATGGTATTCTCCTTTTCACGGCATATAAAAAACTGCCTGCAGGATCCTCCGCCTAAAACGGGTTGCCTTGCGCGACATCTGCAAAAAATATGCCTGAATCCAATGATAAATCGAAAATTGAATTCAGGCAAGTTTTTCACTACTATATAATTTTTTTTATTCTGCTGTCAGTGTGTGTATCAGGTTCAGAATACGTCCCGCACACATTCTGACAACTTCTTCCGAAAGCTTTCCGTCTTCAAAAGCTTTTCGGATATTTTCTGCGTCGTCTGCATTACCAGGCATGATAATATCATTTCCTGCTGTCACGCATTTCCACGGAATACTTCCATCTTCCGGAACCGTTGTATTCCAGTCTGACATGATCACACCGTCAAATCCCCATTCTTTTCGGGCAATGGCTGTACAGAGATCAACACTGTTTGCAGCATGGACACCATTCAGTAAATTATAGGAAGACATGATTGCCACTGGTCTGCTTTCTTTAACTGCAATCTCAAAACCACGCAGGTAAATTTCCCTCAGGGCACGTTCTGATACCTGTGCATCTACGCCCATACGATTATCTTCCTGATTGTTGCAGGCAAAATGCTTAACGGTAACACCGCAGCCAGGTCTGCTCTGCACTCCTTTTGTCATGGCTGCTGCCATAGTTCCGGAAAGCAGCGGATCTTCGGAATAATACTCAAAATTTCTGCCGCACAGAGGGTTTCTCTGAATATTAAGACCAGGTGCTAGCCAGAGATCTATGTGGAATTCTTCCATTTCTTCTGCCACTGCTATTCCAACTTTTTCCACAAGGGCAGTATCCCAGGTCTGAGCCAGTGCAGTTCCAACCGGAAATGCCGTACAGAACTGATAATATCTGTCTGCGTTTTCGTGAGTCTCATCTGTTCTCAGGTATCCATTTTCCAGAGATCCAAGGACACCGATTCCATATACTGTGTCTGTTTCTCTGTCTACTTCATAATTCTGCTGAAGTCTCAGTCCTGCCGGCCCATCGGCCATGATCAGTGGGGAAACGCCATATTGCTCATAAAGAGCAGCCGTGGTCTCACCGGCAGAGCCAGGAACACGGATTCCTGCCGCCCCCAGATTACTGGAGATTCCAGCAATATTCCCATAAAACAGCGGGAGCAGATCCTTTGCAGGAATCTTATTTTCCGGTTGGCAGGTGCATTCTGTTCTCTTCTCTGGTTCAGGATAATAGATATATCTTCCAATCTTCTCATTCTCTGCCTTCTCTTTCCATTTCAGAGTTCTGGCAGAAAGATTCTGGCGGTCATAAACTTCTTCAGTAATATCAGTCTGATTCTCAAGGATATTCGTTTTATCCAGGATCACACTCTCCGGCACTTCAAGCATTGCAACCAGCGTAAGCGATGCAATGCTGTTTCCGACCCAGACAGCATAATAACCTTTTTCAGCAATCCAGGCATGCTGCTCTTCGGAAAAATATGCCAGTGTCTTTCTGTCGATCCTGATTTTCAGCAGTTCTTTTTCCCCCGGCTTCAGAAGTTTTGTTTTTGCAAAGCCAGCCAGTCGACGGTATTCCTTCCCTAATTCATCCTGTGGAAGAGACACATAGACCTGCACGACCTCTTTTCCCGAAAAAGTTTCTCCTGTATTCGTTACCTCTGCTTCAACTTCAACGCCATCCCCTGATGTTTTCATCCCATGGAAACGTATCTGCATTTCTGTGTAAGAAAGTCCATATCCAAACGGAAACAGCGGTTTTACACCAAAAGTATCAAAATAACGATATCCTGTATAAATTCCTTCCTTGTACTCTTCTCTTTCAAGCTTGCCATTGAGATAGCTGTATTCCTCTGCACACGGATAATCCTCATACCTTCTGGCCCATGTTGCAGTCAGCTTGCCGCCTGGAGTTACCTTTCCCAGAAGGACATTGGCGAGGGCAAGTCCGCCTCTTTGTCCAAGCTGGGAAATATTCAGGACAGCACAGATATTTTCTGTTTCTTCCAGAATATCTGTCAGTTCTACCGGACCGCCGGAATTCAGGATAAGTACTGTAGGAATCTTCTGTGCATCAAGGAACCGGATATCCTCCCGCTCCCGTCTGCTCAGATAATAATCTCCCTCGACCCTGCGCCTATCCTTTCCCTCACCGGAAATCCTGCTTACCACATAGATTGCTGTCTGGGCATCGACAGTATCTTCTGCTGTGACTGCACGGCCTTCCGGCATTGCAAAGGGATTTTCCGCATAGGCATCAAAAGGATTTTCCACAAACTTTGCTTCTTCCAGTATTTTTTCTTTCCATGCCCGGCGTGCTTCTGCGTATATTGACTCATAATTGGCCAGCCATTTCTCGCTTACGACCTGAATACCGTTTTCTTTCAGTCCCTGATAAATAGAAATGTTACTTCTGTTATTCACATCACCGGAACCTGTTCCGCCTTTCACTGTCTTTCCCGCACCGGCGCCGTATAAACCTATTTTCGTGGAAATATTCAGAGGGAGTATTTTTTTATCATTTTTCAGCAGTACAATACCCTCCTCTGCTGCTTTTTCCGAAAGAAGACCGTTTCGTATTTCACGGTCTGACATGCTGTGTTTCTTTGTTCCGCTGTGTTTCCATTTCTTAACTGTCATATCTTACCTGCTACCTTTTGTTATTCTTTTACGCCTCCAAGTGTCACTCCTGCGATGATAAACTTGGAAAGAAGGAGATATACGATAATGATCGGCACAATGGCAACTGTGATCATCATGTAAATCTTACCCATATCAAAATTCATATAATCTGCTCCACGAAGTGTTGCAATCAGGATTGGAACAGTCATCTTGCTTTTAGACTGGATAACCAGAGCAGGAACGAAATAATTGTTCCAGGAGCCTACAAATGTAAAAATCGCCTGTACAGCGATTGCCGGCTTCATGATTGGCAGGACAATACTGTTGAAAGTACGGAATTCTCCGGAGCCGTCAATTCTGGCTGCTTCTACCAGTGACATCGGCAGTGAGGACTGCAGATAGCTGTACATAAAATAGAATACGGCTGGTGACGCAACAGACGGAATGATCAACGGAAGCAGGGAATCATATAATCCCATCTTTGTGATCAGACGAAGGAAGCCCATTGCAGTTACCTGTGTCGGCATGACGAGGATCGCCATGATAAATGTAAACGCTACATTCCTTGCCTTGAAATCATAGGCATAAAGACCATATGCTGTCAGTGAGGAAAAATATGTACATAATACTGCACTGCATCCGGACACGATAATACTGTTAAGAATTCCCCTGAACATCGGAAAGCTTCCGTCATTTGCAACATTCATCAGGTTTTTCCAGAAATATTTTCCAGGAAGAGCAGAAAATCCCTTCTGAAGCTCTGCATGAGAATGAGACGCATTCACGATCAGTACATAAAAGAAAAAGAGACACATAAAGGAAAGAATAATAAGTACCACATGTGCCACGATACTTCTGATCCTGCTGGCTGTCTTATCTTTCATCATTTTGTTTTTCTCCTTTCTGCTCTTGCTCTCTTTTTCGCTGCTTTCTTAGATCCGTCCGGATCATTGTCGTTAGTCATACGATATACAAAGAAGCAGAGGATTGCACTGATAATAAACAGGTATACAGACAATGCTCCGGCCATACCATAATTCTTGCTCTTCAGATGGCTGTTCAGGAACATAATCAGTGTCATGGATGTTCTGTCCGGATTACCCTGTCCGTTTGTGAGGATCTGCGGTACATCAAACATCTGAAGGCCACCGATGATGGAAGTGATCAGAGTATAGGAAAGAATCGGACGAATCAGTGGAAGCGTAATATAGACGAAACGCTGAATGCTGTTGCATCCGTCCAGATCCGATGCTTCAAAAATATCCATACTGATTCCCATTACTGCTGCCATCAGCATGATGGTCGTGTTTCCGAACCACATCAGGAAATTCATGAAACCTACCAATGATCTTGTTCCCAGAACAGAGCCCAGAAAATCAATCGGTTCCTTTATCCAGCCCAGTGAACACAAAATGGAGTTTACAGGTCCGTTTGTGGAAAACATGGTAAAAAACAGAAGTGCAAATGCTGATGCCATGATCAGGTTCGGCAGATAAATTACAACCTTAAAAAACTGCTTGCCATGAAGCTTCAACCTGGCATCAGTAAACCAGCATGCAAGCACCAGTGCAACAACGATCTGCGGAACAAATCCGATCACCCAAAGGATCAGTGTATTCAGTCCGTATTTCAGCATGTCAGAATGCAGAAGACTGACATAATTGGCAAGTCCTACAAAATTAGGACCAATCTGCTTGATTCCAGAACGGAAATATTCAAAAAAGCTGTATCTCACTGTATCAAACAGCGGAATCAGCGAAAAGATAAAATAGATCACAAAAAACGGAAGAATAAATATGTATCCCCATTTTCCGTAATTAACGCTCTTTTTCTTCATAATGCTCTTCCTTTCCAGCAAACTGCAGGATCCAAAGATCCTGCAGCATCAACAATTATCCTCATGTGGTATTTATTCCGGCCACTGGATCTCTGTGATCTCCGGATAACGCTCCTGAATAGCTGTCTCAAAGTTGGCTTTTGCTTTGTCAAAGTCTACTTTACCCTGGAAGTAATCACTGAAAGCGTTCTGGATCAGCTCTACACAACCCTGGTCATATGCGGAAAGCGGTGCGATCTTGATATTCTCTGCAACCGGTGCAAAATACTCAAACGGGTTCTGTCCACCAAGGAAATCAGATGCGAAATCTGCATTTGTAGCTGCATCTTTCATACCGGATTTTGTATTTGTAAAATCAGAGTATTCTTTGGAAATCTTAAGAAGATTATCCTTATTTCCCGTCATTGCCAGAATAATATCTTTGACATGTTCCGGATCATCTGTTCCTGTTGCAGCCTGAATGTAAGAACCACCCCAGTTGTATTCCTGCGGAGGATTTGTAACAGCCCAGTCACCTTCTGCTCCATCCCAGTTTGGTTTCAGAGTAAAGTCGATACCCCATGCCGGGAAGAGGAATGCGAATACCTTGGACTCAGAACTCATTGCCTTGTTCCAGTCATCGTTCCACTGACCTTTTACAGTTTTGTTAAGATAACCTGCATCCAGCCACTCTTTGGAATCTTTTACCCAGTCCATGATCTTTGAATCTACTTTGATCACAGAATCACCGGACTCTACCCACGGATTCTCAATGCTGTTTCCATATAAACGAAAAGTGTCTGCATAAGAAGCAAATGTATAATATCCTTTTTCTTTCAGCTGAGCTGCTGTTTCTTTAGCTGTATTCCAGTCTTTCATCTTCTCGCCAACTTCTTTCGGGTCATCAGTACCGAAAACATCTTTCGCAATGTCACGACGATATACAAGGACACCCGGGCAGCACTGCCATGTGGCGCCTCTCTGTACTCCATCCGCATCAGAAGCTGTTGTTTTCGTGAAATCATACTGATCTGCAAGATCCTTGTCCGGATCAATGCCAAGATCAGTAAGAGGCATTGCAACATCTGCATCTTTGTCTGTATATTTGAATACATAATCTGTCTCAGAAAGGAATATGTCTACCTTATCATCTGCACTTGCATCAGCCTGGTTGAGAAGTGCCTCATCCAGTTTCTGCTGATATACGCCATCCTGGTTCGGATTTACGATCCAGTGGATCTCTGTACCATCTTTCAGTTTTGTAACTGTACCATCTTTGGAAGTGGACTCTACTTCCGGATAAACAGCTTCCAGTCTCTGACGGAACTCATCATTCCAGGAATAAATATTGATCACTTTTCCCTCATCCGATCCTTTTGCAGATACACAGCTTACATTTGCTGCCATCATTCCACAAACCATTGCTGCTGCAAGGATCATAGATACCGCTCTTTTTTTCATAGTATAAATCCTCCTTTTTCTGTAGCATCCCCGATGCTTTACCTTTGATGATAAAAGTATACCATTTTTTTATCTGCGATTATATTATTAATCTTAACAAAATGTCAGATTCATGTCATAATATAAGAAACCAATACATTCCTTAAACATCAACATATAAGGAGGATATCAATATGTCCATTTCCCAAGACTGGATTACTAATGAACTGGAAGATACAGAACTGGAAGCTCTTCATCGCTCTCCCTCTGTGGAATATTCTTTTTACAATGCCGTAAGAGCCGGTGATATGGAAGCTGTAAACAAAAACTGCGAGGAAGACTCTTTTCTTCATCTGAAGGGAACCGGTATCCTCTCCAAAAATCCTCTGATCAACCTGAAGTATCATTTCGTTGTCACTACTGCCATGCTCACCCGTTACTGTATTGACGGTGGACTGGAGCCTGAACAGGCATATCGTCTCAGCGATTTTTACATTCTGAAAATGGATTCCTGCACCACTGTACGCCAGATTGCAGATCTGCATCATATTATGGCCAGAGATTTTACCGGAAAAATGATCCTCCAGAAAAAAAGCTCTATTCTTTCCAGACCGGTCATGCAATGCGTGGACTATATTTACGGTCACATTAAGGAGCGTATCACCATTCAGGATCTGTCAGAACATACCGGACTCTCTCCCAGTTATCTGTCCAGAGTATTCAAACAGAATCTTGGAGTATCCATAAGTGATTACATCCGCGAAAAAAAAATCGAAAAAGCCACTCACCTGCTCCGATACTCTGATAAAGCAGTCGTTGATATCGCCAATTATCTGAATTTCTCTTCACAGAGTCATTTTATCCAGATCTTTGAAAACTTCACCGGCCTTACCCCAAAGAAGTACCGTGACAAATATTACAAATCCATGTGGTAAACATCCTTATTATTATGGCTGATATTTTTTATCAGCATCAAAAACGACATCCCGCAGCTTTTTACAACTGTGGGATGCCGTTTTCCTATTGATACTTCTGTTTCTGTAATTTAACAATTATGTATAACCGATTTCGGTTACATCAGTTCCACTTTGATCCTGTGTGTTTCTTTTACAGAAAGCTTTTCGAGCAGTTCCCGATCTATACGTACACAGGTACTCTGTTTGTTTTTCATTTCCTTTTCATCGCACCATACTGTTTTTATTTTATATTCTGAAGGAAGTTTTTTCTCCGGATTGCAGATACAGATCTCCAGCTTTCTTCCGGCAAATTCCATAGTAAGAGATGCCTGTCCATTCTCATTATACTGCTTCGGCATCAGTGCCGGCGCGATCACCAGATCTCCAAGATCTCCTCTGACGCCAAATACCTCTGTGATCATAGTCAGCATATACCAGCTTGCAGCACCGGTAAGATATGCATACAATCCTCTTCCCTGATTATCAAAATATTCCGGAATTCCAGGATACATCCTGCTGTTCTCAAAATCCATGGCAGCGTCCAGAAGCGTTTCCAGAACTTTATATCCTTCTTTTGCATAGCCGTTTTTATACAGTGCATTGCCATACATAACAGCCATATGGGAAAATACCGCTCCGTTTTCCTTTTCTCCATAAGCAAACCCGAACATTCTTCCCAGATCAAATTTTTCTTCATGGAAATTGGTATTCAGGCGATATCCTCCTGCCTGACGGTCAAAAAGATATTTATCCGCACTTTTACAGATAGACTCAATCTGATCTTTCTGTGCGGTTTTACTCATGATCGCAAATACCTGACTGGTAAGCATCATACGTACCTGGCTGTTTTCTGCCCTTTCCACAGGACGTTTATGATCATCATAATATCCGTTGAACCAGCCGTTTTCTCCGTCTTTTACCCATTCTCTTCTGCGGATGTTTTCCATCATCCAATCTGCCTTTTCATCCAGATTCCGGCTAAGCTGGTCCAGACGGATCACAATAGTATTTCCGCTGATATCATGTGCACATTTTTCTGTGTACTGTCTCAGAAGCTGCTGCTTTTTCTCCGGGCTTTCATAAAGCTCACGGTCTCCGGTAAACAGGATTTCCATTTCTTCCGCAACTTCAATCCTGTCAAACATTTCCTTTTCCTGAAGTTTTCTCAGATATTCTGCGATGTTCTTCATATTTCCAGCATATGCACAGGTAAATGCCACACTCTCACCATTTTCCCATGCCATATCCATGGCATCGTTCCAGTCTGCCCCGTGAAGTTTCATCTCGTTGTGCTCTCCTACATCATAAAAAGCACAGAGATTTTCCAGCAAAATGTGTTCCAGAACCGTTCCGTAATAAACCTCACCGGATTCTGTTTTCTGATTTTCTCCATAGGCACTGCTCCATTTTTCATCATGCGCAGTTCCTCTTTTTGTCTGAAGATCCTTGAAATATGGAATCTTCTCAAAAAGGACATTCATATCCCCGGTCTGATCCATATAAAGCTTCGTTGTCACAAATGGCCAGAAAGCATGATCCATCCACACGCGGGCAATGTTGTTGCGGTCTGCGATAAATTCCCCCTGTCTGTTTCCGATGATCGTGGCATTGGTTCCATCGATGCGTACTCCACCGTAATTATCGACGATCATCTGACGTACAACAGAAGGCTCCATGATCAGAAGTGCCAGACAGTCCTGCCAGAGATCACGCCAGCCTCTTCCACCTTTTCCATAATCATGATACGGTAGGAATGAACAACCGTAAATTCTTCTTAATATCGGCTGGAAACAGATCCATTTCAGATAATTATCTCTGTCCTCATCACCTGTCTCAAAAGAAACATTCACTTTTTCTGTCCAGTGTTTTTTTACATGTTCAAATTCTCTTGCAACCTGTTTTTCAGTTCTGTAAAACCGTGCAGTCTCCTCCGGCAGCTGATTTTTTTCAGATATTCCCGCTGTCACAACATATACAGCTGTTTCATGTGGTCTCAGAACCCTGGATGCAAAACGAATACCACCGACAGCTTCCTTTCCTTCAATTTCTGTCCCTGCCGGAACACCTTTTTTCTCTTCTCTGACCACCTCCGGAATCAGGAAAGAACCGCCTTCTCCGATAAACATTTCCACATCAGGATAAAAGCTTTCCGGTTCCGTTCCCTCGCCTTCAGATCCATATACAAAATATGCAGTATTATTCTTCTGATGACCTCTTTCATCAAAAGAAAGCACCGGTTTTACTTCAACACCGTACTCCGTTGTTCTTATCCTGTGCAAAAGGGAAGTCACATGCCTGTGATCTCTGAGATTGTCTGCACTTCTTCCATATACAGGTATTACAGCAACCGGTGTGATCTCCTGTTCTTCCTCTTCAATATTGGTAATCTTTACAAGATGGACCTCCGCATCACCTTTCACTGTCACAAAAGACAAAATCTCTGACTGAAGTCCGTATTTCTCAGAAGTTCTGTGCAGCTTCTGCCACATAAATCCGGCTTCCAGGCTGCTTTTATCCTGTTTATCAGTATATTTCTGAAATTCCTGTTCTGCCGAAACTCCGCATGCTGACCAGTAACCTTTTCCTTTTATCTTGCACCAGAAATTTCTGGTGTTTCGATTATTATGAAGATTCTCAATGCTTACCGGTTCCAGCAGAAAATGATTCTGATCCAGTTTGCTGTCTCCTCCCAGAGAAGGGGTGATCGCGGATTTCAATCCGTTTTCTCCGGCCAGAGGTATATATAAACCGCTGTAATTCTCCGGATTTTCTATGGAAAAGCTTCCATTTTTATCCTGAAATTTTATATATTTCATTCTGTGATCTCCTTCCTGCCAAAATAAAACGGTATTTATATTCCATTTTACTTTGTATTCATAAATGTGATCTCCTCGCAATTTATATCCATTATGTCATGACATATAGAATTCAATTTCTGTCTCACCGGTAAGTTTCTCCTGCGGAATATAATTACCCGGAAGTTCTTCTCCATTTACATAGAGTTTTTTACATCCGGCTTCCACATGTCCCGGATTCTTCACAGTGATATGGAGATGACATCCACGGAAATCCTTGCTTATCTCAAACTTCTCCCATTCTTTTGGAATCGATGGTGCTATACGTAAGCCATAGAAATCCGGACGCATGCCAAGAATTCCTTCTACACATCCTACCATCACAGTAGATGCTGTTCCTGTCAGCCAGTGCACATGAGATCGTCCGAAATTCGGGCTTGCTTTTCCTTCTGTAAACTGTCCATAGCAGTATGGCTCCAGCTGTCTGATCTCAGCCCTGTCATTCTGCGCTGCCGGAGCATTCTCCAGGAAATAATTAAATGCACGCTCACCATGTCCGCAAAGTGCTTCTGCCAGAATGAGCCATCCCTGTGACTGTGAAAAGATTCCCGCATTTTCCTTTGTTCCTGCATTGTAGATAACCGCAAGTGCTCCGTCGAAAGCATTTGCATGATATGGAGGATCCATAAGGATTGCACCGTATTCTGTATTCAATCTTTCATAAACCATTTGAAGAGCCAGATCTGCCTGCCGCTCTGTTGCAAGGCCGCTGATCACAGCCCAGCTCTGTGGATTCAGCCACATGTTTGCCTCCGGGTCAGTTCTCTTTCCGATAACCTCTCCCCGCTCCGTAAACCCACGGATAAAACGATCTTCATTCCAACAGAGTTCCTGGATCAATTTTCCAAGCTGCTCTTGTTTTTCTTCCAGGTATTTTATATATTTTTCATCTTTTTTGTATTTTGCAAACTCTTTCAGGATAGTCATTGCATAATAGAACTGTAATGCAACGAAAGTAGATTCCCCATCCTTTCCAAGTCTCAGACAATCATTCCAGTCTGCATAAAGTCCGGCCGGCATTCCATGTCTGCCAAGATGGTTCATGGAGAAGTCAATAGCTCTTTTCAGATGCTCGTATACAGTTCCTTCATCCTTGTTTGCAAACGGGATCACTTCATCGATGAATGCAAAATTTCCTGTCTCTGAAATATATTTGTATACAGTAGGGAACAGCCAGAGTGCATCATCTGCGCGGTATGCCGGATGACCGGTTTCCTGTACATAGGATGCATCATCCGGTGTATCCTCATGTCCCGGATTATGTGTGAATTTCACAAGTGGAAGACCGCCGCCGTTATCTACCTGTGCTGACAACATGAAACGGATCTTATCCAGTGCCATTTGGGGTGCAAGATGGATCACACCCTGGATATCCTGTACAGTATCACGGTATCCATATCCGTTACGAAGTCCGCAATAAGTAAAAGATGCTGCACGTGACCAGATAAATGTCATAAAACAGTTATATGCGTTCCATGTATTGATCATGGTATCGAATTCCGGACTTGGTGTTCTGATCTGAAAATGTGCAAGCTGTCCGTGCCAGTAACTGATCAGTTCTTCAAGCTCCACCGCGCATGTTTTTTCACAGTCTGCATAATGTGCTATAATCTCCGCTGCTTCATTATCCTCCTTCATTCCTGCCAGAAAAGCCATTTCCCGACTTTCTCCCGGTTCCAGAGTAATTACAGCTGAAAGAGCTCCACAGCTGTTTTCATTATAATTTCCCTCATTACATAATACACCAGCTTCAACCCCTGCTGGATTGTTGTATCCGTGATATCTTCCAAGGAATTTTTCCCTGTCACCACACCAGGAAGAAACCTTCTCTCCAGCCAGGCCGAAAAATCGGTTGAACACGTTCTTGTTATCAACCTCTTCCCCATCCTTAAGGCCGTCCAGATTCGCATGGATCATCTGACGTACACGATCTCCACAGAATACTGTTCTTGTAATATACTGGGAATACTGCAGATTCACCTGATCCTGTTCATAATTGCTGTTATTTGTAAACTCTGCATATCCAGTCACACTGATCTCACGTTTTCTGTCTGAGCAGTTGGTAACTTTCAGATTCCATACCTCGTAGGACTGCCCAAGCGGTACATAGTATCTCACCTCTGAATGTATCTCGCTGTAATCTGCCATCATTTTAGTATAGGCTGTGCCATGATGACATTCACTTTTATACTCACTGAGATCTTTGCCAACCGGCTGCCAGGATGCTGACCAATAATCTTTTGTGTCATTATCCCTGAGATAAATATATCTTCCCGGCTGATCAAACTGATTAAAAATATATCTCAGGATTCTGCCGTTCGCCCCGGATTTTGCAAAGCTGTATCCCCCTGCATTATTGGAAACGATTGCTCCGTATTCCGGCGATCCCAAATAATTCACCCACGGAGCAGGTGTGTCCGGCCTGGTAATCACATATTCCTTTTTTTCTTCATCAAAATACCCATATCTCATGCCATACAATCTCCTGTTCTGTATATTTTCCGTAACATTGTCTGCTGTTACCTATTTTCTACACTATAACTGATATGCAGATAGCAATATACAAAATAAAAGATTAAAATATCAGATTCATGACATAAGATATGGATATAATTCTTTACAATTCTTCCTCCGTGATCACCAGCTTCATGGCCCAGGCCGGGATATCCACATCCTCAGGCTCCTGCTCCATAAATACAAATGCTGTCCGGTATGGCGGCATCTTTGCCGGAAAAATACCGTAACCGTCTGTAAAATACACCAGTCCCTTCAGATTTTCAAACTCACGTTTTTCCATCAGCTCTTCCACATAAGCAAAAGCCGGACGGAAATCTGTACCTCCATCACCGTAAAGTTCCAGGCTGTCCATGTAATCCTGCAGTTCTTCTCTGCTGGTGATCTTCACATCCGAATGCACCTTCTCATCACACTGGATAATGTGTATATTTACCTTCTGGAAAAAATTCCCGCTGTCGCTTAAGATCCCATAGGTTTCCTCCAGAAATCTCTGTACCAGTTCTCCTGAACAGGACATGGAGGTATCGATCACCATGACAAATTCCGAAACTTTTTTCACTTCTCTGGTTTCCAGGGGTTCGATCAGCGGCATATTCCCGTAAAGGGAAAGCCCGTAGGTATAAAAATTATAATCAAAGCTGTCCGGATCTACAGTCAGTTCTTCCCGAAATACTGCAAACTTCCGCAGAAATTCCCGATAATCATATCGTTCCCGGTTCTCTATTTTCAGCTGATCCAGAAAATCTCCGTCCTGCGCTCCTGCCTCCCTGGAAAAGGTCTCCAGATCTGTCTCAATTCCTTCGCTGATATCTCCCCATTTTTTGCTCATCAGGGGATTGGGTTTCCGGTCGGGCTGCTGGTTTGCCCAGTATTTATGGTCGTCCACGTAGAACTCTTTTTCAAGCTGTGCCAGTTCTTTTTCCTTCAGAAATTCTTCTTTCAGAATCTTGTAGATTCTCTCTGCATTCAGCGTCTTCTTTTCCTTTTCCAGAAGACGGTAGGTTTCCCTCCGGAGAAGACTTCTGGAATATCGGACTGAGCGGTGGTAGATCCCGTCGATCATATGCTCCACTGCAATATCGCAGCTTAAATTCCACAAACGCTTCTCTATTCCCGGCTTCCCAAAGTGCCGGAAAATGCAGTGAAATACCATATGGAGATATCCTCGATTCACAAGAATCCTGTTTTCTTTATAAAGCCCGCCAAGCTGTGCCGGATGGAAGTACATCACAGCCCCGTCTGTTCCAAACGGACTGACCGAACCATCCATCTGATAAATAAAGCTGCTCAGCGCCACATCCAGAAAACGCATGCCAAGATACAGCTCGTCTCTTGCCGCCCGGAGGATGCTGCTGCCGATGTCCTGGAGACGCTGGGCCGCCTCCTGGGGATTGGATCCCTGACCGGGCAGGAAGTTATTTTTATTTTTTTCAGTTGTTTCTATATCACTCATAACTGAAACTTCTTTCTCCTTTTAACAGGGCACCTCTCATTTTCTGTCTCCCCGGCCACCTTCTGCTCTTCCTTCAGCATCCGGCTGCGTTCATTCATCAGAAATGCGGAAATCTCCATATCCTTCTTCCCGGACGCCACATCAATACTATGTTCCAGGCCCTCTCTGTTCCAGAGTTTTTCCCGAGAAAGCAGCTCCAGACCATTTAAGCTTCCGCTTTCCACCAGAAATTCCCCGATATCCTTAAGATTTCCCTGGATATAATCCTCATACTGCTTCTTCGCCTTTTCACTGAGCTGCCACGGATAACGAAGCCGCCCAAAGCTCATATCAACCAGAACCTCCAGCTTATCCATTACCACTGCCATATCAAACAGGCTGTCATACTCTGCGAAATCCAGTTCTTTGCTGTAGAAGCATTGCCGGTAATTGGTCCCTGAGCCATGATACTCCGTAAACAAAATTCTCGCAGGCGTATTCTCCACCGCCTCATCATAATGCTCCGGAAAAACCATATGCGCACGTTTTCCACCTGCCTCACCATTTTCATACAGAAAATCCACATCAATCTTCTGCCACAGCTCACCGAGGATCTCCTTTGCACAGGACTTGAGCCCTTTTTTCTGATGGATCACAAGCTCCTTCAGCCCGCTACAGCCCGTAAACGCCCCGGTTCCCACCTGCATCAGCGTATCCGAAAATTCCAGCCGCTCCAGCTTTTTGCATCCATAAAAAATATATCTTCCGATTTCCTTCAGTGTATCGGGAAAAACGATCTCCTGCACTTCCTCTCCGGCAAGAAGTCTCTCTTCTCCGAACGAAATTACATCTTCGCTCTCCCAGGTTTCTGCATCTTCTTCTCCATCCTTATGTGCAGAAAACGCATACGGCGCCGCACTGACTACCGGAAGACCATTGATCTCTTCCGGCAGCACGATCCGGTCATCGGTACCATAACACCGAACGATCTCTATTGCATTATTTTTAATTCTGTAATGTATTTTCATCGTACACTTTCTTCCCTATGTCACAATAATAAAAATTTCTGTTTCCTATTGTAGACTTATTCCAAACAAAAAACAACCCATCGGACCACTGATGGCAAGTCAGTATCCTGCGGGTTGTTCGTTTCTTTTATCATAAGGTTGGAGGAATTGCTATATTTTTATCGGTCTATACTTTGAGTTTTTTCTCTTCAGGATTTAAAGTTTCCTGTAAACTTCCATACCATATCCGGCTGTTCCGGAAGATAGGTAACGTTAGGTCTCCAGGTCGCGATCACGGTATCTTTAGAATTGACCCAGAAGGAATACTCTTCCCTGTAGGAAGTGTTGAGCAGTCCCACAGACAGATATAACGTTTCCTGATCCATTCCATAAGCAATGCTGTGATATCTCTTTGTAAAATCATCCGGATAAAGATCGTTCTGTTTCCAGCTCTTAAATCCTGCATAAGCAATCTTTTTCTCACCCTGGACTATCATTTCCAGACGCAGTTTACATCCTTCCGGAATGATCTTTGCACTTTCAATGTTTCTCGGATTTTCTGTAAAAATAATCTCCCGGTTAAATAATCCACTGAGTTCTTTTTCCGCAGTTTTCAGTCTGCCTTCCGGCTGTGGCAGAGAAAGGCTTTTTATTTTTGCTTCCAGATATTTCTCTCCTTCTTCCCGTTTTTCTTCCGGGCAAGGTATGGAAACTGCTTCCTTCATATATTTAAGGCAGATATCTGCCGCAAGATATTCTCTCGCACCTGCGGTAATGCCAATGGCAACCGGAAGTTCCCGGAAGCACACCAAATACTGTCCAAATGCTCCTTCTGCCGCAAAGATCTCTTTTCCTGCTTTGATGTGATATGCATAATGAGTCAGTGCTTTTTTCTCATCTCCGGGAATTACGACTCTTGACTGTCCCATCTCTTCGATCCACCACTGTGGCACCAGCTGCTCACCCTTCCAGTTTCCTTTCTGGAGAAGGAGCTGTGCCAGTGTGGAAATCTGATCTGCGGTCAGATACATGCCCCAGCCGCCGGTATTATGTCCCTCAGGACTTGTAAGCCAGTTGATCTTTCCAAAACCAAGTTTGTCAAAAACACGTTTCTGCATAATGGACAGACAGTTTTCACCCATAACTTTGGTCACGATCCTGGAAAGTGTATAGCTGCATCCGGAATCATAATGAAAAACTTTTCCGATATCTTCTTTCAGCTTAGGCTGTCCAAGCCAATTCTTCTCCCAGTCTTTTTCCAGTCTGGAAAACCATACATTATTACAGCATTCCGGGGAACCGGCCTGCATGGTAAGAAGATCATATACGGTAATATTTTCCAGGGCTTCATCATATTCATCCGGAAGATCTTCTCTCACATAATCCAGAAATTTATCCTCCAGATGAAGTTTTCCCTCATCCACCGCAAATCCAACACAGATACTTGTTCCGATCTTTGATAAAGAATGCATCATCTGCGGCTCTTCCATTGAGAAAGGTGCCCAGGCTCCTTCAACAACCTTTTCTCCTTTATACCGTACAGAAATACTGTGTAATTCTACGGTGTTCTCAAGTTCCTCAAGCATTTTTGCCAGCTTGAACGGATTTAATTCATTCATTTTTTTCCTCCTCTGCAGGCTGCCATATGGATGTCTCGATACGGATTCCACCTTTTCTGGTGAGATATACACCAATCAGGATCAATGCAACCATAACTATAACAGCAGATACTGCATATACAAGTTTAATACTGAAAATTCCTTTTATAAAAATAATCGTGTAAATGATGATACTGATGGTACAGAATACGTAAAGTCCTGCACTGGAAAGGTGAAATTTGTTCTTCTTCCAGGTATCCGGATATTTCTTCGGAAGACGTGAAATTGCATACACAACTGTAACATTCATAAAAAATGTGATCACCTGGAAAATATTTGTGATCGTCACGATACTCATATCAAAAATGATCGGAAGCAACACTACGATCAGTGTGTAGGTATAGATCAGGTACGGTGCTCCGAAACGGTTTTCCTTCAGAATTCCTTTCGGCAGCCATCCATCCTTGGCAGCCTGAGCGATCGGATATCGTACATCATTAAATACACCATTCAAAGTAGTGATGATTGCCATGATCGGTCCGCCGATCATAAAAAGTTTATACACAATACCAGGAAGGATCTCCTGTGCTGCCGGAAGGATTGTTTCCACACCTGCAACCTTATCGTGAGGAAGCACCCCACCTGTAACCATCGCAAGGCCCACATAAATAAAAAGCAGACATGGCACGCAGGACATTGCCGCAAACGGAACATCTTTCGTTGCTCTTTTCGCGTCTTTACCATACCACAGAACATTGTAGTAACCATTTGCGGAATTGATAAGAAGAAGTGCCGCCAGCATAAAGCCTTTAAAGCCGCCGGTAAACATCTTATCTCCTGAAAAATCAAAGATCGGCTGTCTGATCTGTGTAAGTCCGAAAACAACATACAGAACCATTGTGATCAGAAGAACCGTTGATAATATCTTGCTTACCTTTGCAAAAATATCCATTCCCAGAAGATTCAGCACAAACAGGATAACAACACCTGCGATTGCCAGTGCTTTCACTGTAATTCCCGGGAGGAGATTATTCAAATACAATCCCAGTGCCAACGCAAAAGAACTGTTGAGGATCGGCGTTACCAGTTTCGTATAAGCTACCAGACCTCCGGTGCTGACTCCGGAAAGGTTCGTTACGATGGAATACGGGCCTCCTGCCACGCGCATGGTCCCACCAAGAATAATATACGGAAAAACCATAAAGAATCCCATGACAATCGCTGTCAGATAAGCAAGCCATACAGAATAACCGGTATAAGCCATTGCCGGTCCGATCAGAGTTACCATTCCGGAGCCGATTACCATTCCTACTGCGATCGCAAAAAGATCACCACGCTCAAGTATACCCGGTTTCGGTTCCGGCTTGTTCACAATTATGTTCTTGTCGTTCATTTCATTGCGCCTTTCTTTACTTTTTTACTTTTTATTTTTTATTTTTTATATTGTATACATAAAGAATAGTGAAAAACGCCGTAACTGTCAATAACAATTAACAATTTCGGCGTTTTGTAAAAATTATCTGTTCTGTTTTTGTATACTTTTTACAGAAAAATGGTAATTTCTACAGCCTAATTATACCGTTGCACAAAGTTCTCACAACTGCTTTTTATATGTTTCTGCATACGCAGATAACATTCCATAGCATCACCTTTTCGAATACTTTCTACAATTTCCTCATGCTCTTTCAGAGATTTTCTTACGTACTCTTCTTCATTTACCAGTACGCCTCTGGACAGTCCGTTCCACAGTTCTGACAGCATATTTTTAAGTTTATCATTTCCTGCTGCTGTCCATAATTCCATGTGCAAAGTCTGATTGAGACTTGAATAACTTTCAAAATCACCTTTTTCTATCTCTTCTCTGGAAACCTTGAGGATCTGATCAATCCTCTGAAGATCGATCTTATTTTCACAACACAAAACACAGGCTTCACTTTCCAGTGCCGCCCGCACCTGAAAATGTTCGCGGATCGTTTTTTCATTCACTCCAAGAACTACTGCACGTTTATTTCGCTCCAGTTCCAGAAGTCCATCTCTTGCCAGAATCTGAAAGGCTTCTCTTGTAGGTGTAATGGACACTCCAAGTTCCTGCGCAGTACTTTCCAGTGTCAGAATTTCCCCCGCCGGAATTTTTTTTGAAAGAATTGCCTCTCTGAGATTCGCCGCAATCTTTTCTCTTATGGGTAAAGTCTTTATTGGTTTAAGTCCCAGCATGTATATACTCCTGTTCTTATAGATCTTTTTTATTTAGATGAATATTAACAGTATTCTATTCTAGCGTATTTTTACTGTATTGTAAATTCCCATTAAGACAGGTACCCACATTCTTGCAGGAGACTTAACTGACTTACACATTTTATAAATACTGGCTGAACTCCACCTTCTCCTTATTCGGGCCTTCAATAGTAAAGAACTTCACACCATTCTCCCAGAACGGCAGGAAATAGACTTCATCATTGGTAGTATTCAGTCCGGCTGCTGTCACCAGCTCGTGGACTTTCTCCACATCCTTCACATCAATGGCAACATGGTCAATGGCGCCGGATTCCATTTTTGCTGCTTTGTTCTCGTAAGTCTCGATCACAAGATTTCCAAGCTTCAGGAAAGCAACCTTCTCATTGGCAGCCTCGTTCACCGTCTGGAAAGCGATCTTAAATCCCAGTGCCTCATAAAATTTAATGGTTGTCTCAATATCATTGGTTGGCACACCTACGTGCTGAACTCCGTTCATCTGATCTTTTAAATTCATTTCAAAACCCCATCCTTTCATAAATCTGACATACTCATAAACACAATCGCTTCGCAATTTAGATTCAACTCTGCTACAGTTTTATGAATACGATCACTTTGCAATTCTGCGTTCCACCTGTGCAAGCTCCGGCATTGCCGGGATCGCACCTTTTTTCTCCACGCAGAGACTGGCCACTGCATTGCCGAAACGGGCAAATTCCTTCAGATCCTCCTGGGTCAGCTCGTCCAGATGTTTCTCTGCTGTGCTGACTTTGTACAGGAAACCGCCCCAGAAAGAATCTCCGGCTCCGTTCGTGTCTGCGATCTGTTTCACTGCAAATCCCGGTACCATACAGCCGCCATCCTTGCCGTAAAGATATGCTCCTTCGCCGCCAAGTGTAACTGCCACAACTTTCACGCCCTGGCTGTACAGTGCTTCTGCTGCTTCCCGGACATCCTTATGATCTGTCAGAAGTTCTGTCTCTTCATCCGAAATCTTCATAAGATCCACATAGGGAACCAGGCTTCTCATATGCTTCTTCGCTGTCTTTTCATCCGGCCACAGAGATGCACGGTAATTGGGATCGTAAGAAATCACGCTGCCCTTGTTTTTTGCTCTTTTTACCGCATAAAACGTGGTATCTCTTGCAGGCTGATCCGTCAGGGACAGGGATCCAACATGAAAAATATGGGTATGATCCAGCACATCCACATCCACTTCTTCCTTCTGGATCTTCGTATCCGCTCCCGGTTTTCTTGCAAAAGAGAAAGTCCTCTCTCCAGTCTCGCTGACTTCCACAAAAGCCAGTGTAGTAAAATAATTTTCGTCCAGGAGCATACCCTTGGTATCCACGTTTTCTTTCTCAAGAACAGATTTCAGGAACTTTCCGTGCATATCTTTTCCTGCTTTACCGATAAATGCAGTATGAGCTCCCAGTCTGCTGGCTGCAACTGCACCATTGGCAGGTGCACCGCCCGGATTTCTGGCATACAGCATCTGTCCATCCTCATTGATATCCTGAGATGTAAAATCGATCAGGATCTCACCAAAGGTTGTGATATCATAGATGGATCTTTTCACAGCATCTCCTGTGTCCACAATAAGGTTCTGATCAAGCAGCTGAAAAAGGATCTTCTCGCATTCTTTCTCATTATCTGTATGTATATGAAGCTCTCCCTCGTCAAACTCAGGCATACTTAAGACACCAAGCATAGACTTCGCATTTACAACATAACGGCCATAACATAATTCTACATCATAGGGGATGGATTCTGCAATACTTACCAGCTTTCTTGCATTCTGCATTGTACCTAAAATTACTTTTACTATCATTTTTGTCTACTCTCCTATGCAAAATACTTACATAAACCGTTCTCGTAACCCTGGTTTTATTTTACATATTTATGAATAGTTGCCTTTACAGCTCCGGGTCCTGCGATCATCTCACGGAACATATCCTCGATCTTCTCTCCGACACCATCTTTATAAAGGTCTGTGAAGAACAATCTCTCATTGGAAAGGATCGGCTTCAGCTGATCCTTGAAGGTTTCCGGTTTTCCGATCACGATATCGCCAAGCTGCTCTGTGATCTCCTCATTCATCGGGTCCGGTGCAAGCTCAAATTTGTTTCCTTCGTCATCTACAGCCAGCATGTATCTCAGCCAGCCTGCGATTCCCAGCGGGATTGCTGTCAGTCTGGAAGCATCTCCAAATTTCTTCACATATGCTTTTACAGTCTCACCGAAACGGATACCTACCATCTGGGACACATCTACAGCCAGACGAAGGTTGGTATCTCCAAGATACTCATTCGGGAAACGGTCATTAAAGAGTTCATCCACAAATGCCTGCGGGGAAAGGATTCCAGGATCTGCAACTACCGGAAGTCCCTCGTCATAAGCAACCATACGGGCCATTTTCATCATATCTTCGTTCGTGTTCAGCATATGTGCAAACAGATCATAGCCAAGTACCACACCAAGAGGGCCGGTTGCGGAATGTACAGGATTCAGGCATACGGTTACTTTCATTCTCTCGGAAAGATTGACGGTATTTCTGTCCGCCATATATACGCCGAAGCCTTTTTCCAGAGCAGGGCGTCCGTTAGGGAAGCTGTCCTCGATAACAAGATACTGTGGCTTCTCAGCATTAACAAATGGTGCTATGTATGTCTTCTTTCCTGTGATCACCGGCTGCATGTCTTCAACGCCAAGCTTCTCAAGGTCTGCTGCGATCTGCTCGCTTGGACGAGGTGTGATCTTGTCGATCATGGTCCACGGGAATGCAACCACCTTCTCGTCCGTTACATAATCTACGAAGCCATCATCTACGAAGCCCGCTTTATGCCATTCCTCTGTCATAGTCAGCACGGACTCACGAAGCTTGGCGCCGTTCTGTGAGCAGTTGTCCATGGATACCAGGGCGATCGGATATTTCCCTGCTTTATATCTCTCATTCAGCATAGCCACAAGAACTGCCATTGCTCCCGTTGCCTTATCCGGTCCGTTCTTAATATCTGCTTCCACAAACGGGAACCATGTTCCGTCTGCTTTCTGGAGTGCATAACCCTTTTCTGTGATAGTGAAGGAAACCAGCTGCAGGGATTTAGCCGCAAAAATTTCTTTCAGGCGGTCCCATTGTCCAGCATCAGATGACTGTGCTTTCACTGCTTCTGCAAGCGCCCCAAGAACTTTGTATTCACGGGTTCCATCACCGTGGAGAATGACATTTAAGCCAAGGTTGTCATATGGCGCGTAAATCTTATCTACTACATCATAATCAAAGGTCTCTACACATGTGATGCCTCTGTCAAGAACTCCCCCTTCCAGAAGACCATCTGCAATACCTCCGATAAATACACGGAAGATATTTCCGATTCCGAAATGTACCCAGCCTGGCTCCTTCTTCGCTTTCTCAGTAACTGCCTCTACATCGTATCCTGGAAGATTGATGCCTGCTTTCTCCCATGCTTCACGCTCTTTGATTCCTTCTCTTGTTAATTTCATGATAGAACCTCCTTTTTTTCGTTCATTTCGTTATTTATGTCTTTTACTTATGTTTATGTCTTAACTGTAAGTAGAGTATAAAACTTTCCTTTTTAAAAATCTATTGGCAAAGCGTCTAATTTTACTCTTATTTTTTTGTTTACTTTTACCCGTTCTCCCCTACATTGCATTTCCCGCAAATTTATACTAAAATACATTTAACAAATGTAGCAAGAATTCTCTCACCTCTTCAGGTGGTGAGATGAATTGCACATCGGAGCATGTCTGCTCAAAAAAATCTCTATAGTATAAAAGAAACACTTGTTCTCCCTTCCCTGATGTAGTATACTGAAAAGAACAATTAGTTCATAAATACATATCCGTTGATATAAGAAAAAGGATGATAAATATAATGGAGTTAGACCATGAAAGATGCATTCTGGGGTCAGATATTCTGTCTGCTCAGTGCAGGCGGAGCAACGATTGAAACGATACGGCAGTATATAGAAAGCCAGGGTGAGAAGAATGAACCGCGCCGTAAAAATAAGGATTTATCCAAATAAAGAGCAGAGAGTTCAGATAGAGCAAACAATCGGCTGCAGCCGCTTTATCTATAACCAGATGCTTGCAGATAAGATCAGCTATTACCAGAAAGAAAAAAAGATGCTCCGGAACACACCGGCCGGATATAAAAAGGAATATCCATGGCTGAAGGAGGTGGATTCCCTTGCCCTGGCGAATGCGCAGCTGCATCTGGAAAGTGCGTTCCGGAAGTTTTTTCGGGAACCAGCCTGCGGATTTCCACGTTATAAATCAAAGAAGCATGCAAGAAATTCATATACGACCAATGCACTAAACGGAAATATCCTTTTGCAGGATACCCATCTGAAACTTCCAAAGATGTCCGTCATAAGGATAAAACTTCACCGTCAGATTCCATCAGACTGGAAACTGAAGTCTGTAACTGTGAGCCGTGAGCCATCCGGGAAATATTTTGCCAGTCTTTTGTTCTGCTGTGAGAACCAAACAGTGGAAAAAAGACCGGCAGAGAGATTTCTTGGGATCGATTTTGCCATGCAGGGAATGTGTGTATTTTCTACAGGAGAAAGAGCCGGGTACCC